>JANLZT010000213.1:0-7176 GCA_031366465.1 Betaproteobacteria bacterium
CGCGTGTCGAGCCAGCGCGCCACATGGGCCTGCGCCGCCGCGCCGTGGCGGGCCAACAGCTCGGGCGCCAGGCGGCGGGCTTGCTGCAGCAGCGGGGCGTCGTCGTCCAGGTCGGCAAAGCGCAGCAGCGCATCACCGCTCTGGCGCGCGCCCATGAACTCACCCGGGCCGCGGATTTCCAGATCGCGGCGGGCGATGTCAAAGCCGTCGTTGGTCTCGGCCATCGCCCGCAGCCGGCCCCGCCCGGTGGGCGACAGCGGGCCCTGGTAAAGCAGCACGCACACACTCGCCACTGCGCCGCGCCCCACCCGGCCGCGCAACTGGTGCAGCTGGCTCAGGCCAAAGCGCTCGGCATGCTCGATCACCATCAGGCTGGCATTGGGCACGTCCACCCCCACCTCGATCACGGTGGTGGCCACCAGCAACTGCATCCGGCCGGCCACGAACTGCGCCATCACGCTGGCCTTCTCGGCCGTTGGCAGGCGGCCGTGCAGCAGGCCCACCGTGCAGCCGGGCAGCGCGGCAGTCAGCTGGGCATGGGTCTCGGTGGCGTTTTGCAGGTCGAGGGTTTCTGATTCCTCGATCAGCGGGCAGACCCAATACACCTGACGGCCGCGCGCCACTGCTTCGCTGATGCGGGCGATCACCTGCGGCCGGCGGGCCTCGTCGAAGAGCTTGGTCAGCACCGGGGTGCGGCCCGGCGGCAGCTCGTCGATGGTGCTGACATCCAGGTCGGCAAAGTAGGTCATCGCCAGGGTGCGCGGTATCGGCGTGGCGCTCATCATCAGCAGGTGGGGTTCGAGGGGCTCGGTGGCTGGCGCGCCTGGCGCATCCAGCGGCGGTACGGAGTGGAGCTTGGCTCGCAGCGCCAGCCGCTGCGCCACGCCAAAGCGGTGCTGCTCGTCGATGATGGCCAGGCCCAGGCGTGCGAAGTGCACGTCGTCCTGGATCACCGCCTGGGTGCCCACCACCAGCATCGCCTGCCCCGATGCCACCTGGTCCACCATGCGGGCCCGGCCCTTGCCTTTGCGGCTGCCGGTGAGCCAGGCGATGCCAAAACCCAGCGGTGCCAGCAGCGGCGCCAGCCACTCCACCAGCTTGCGGAAATGCTGCTCGGCCAACAGCTCGGTGGGCGCCATCAGCGCACATTGCCAGCCGCTGTCGATGGCGATGGTGGCGGCCAGCGCGGCCACCACCGTCTTGCCCGATCCCACATCGCCTTGCAGCAGGCGGTTCATCGGCGTGGCGCCGCCCTGGCGTGATGTTGCCGCGCTGCGCGGTTTGCACAGGTCGGCGGCGATCTCCTGGGCCACCCGGCGCTGGGCGCTGGTCAGATGGAAGGGCAGGGTGGCCAGCAGTTGGTCTTGCAGCCCACCCGGGCGGGCCTGCAGCATCGGCGCGCGCAGCAGTGCCCGCTCACGCTGCGAGGCCAGTTGCGAGAGCTGCTGCGACAGCAGCTCCTCAAACTTCAGCCGCTGCCAGGCCGGGTGGCTGCGGTCCTCCAGCGCGGCCATCGACTCACCGGCCGGCGGATGGTGCAGACGCCGCAATGCGTCGCGCAGCGTGGGCAGGCCGGCCGGCACGCTGCCCGGCGGCAGCAGCTCATCCAGCGGCGCGCGCTGCAGTGCAGCGGCCACTGCCTTGCGCAGATAGGCTTGCGGCAATTGCGCGCTGGTGGGGTAGACGGGGGTCAGCGCGCTGGCCAGCGGCGTGCCTTCGTCCACCGCCTTGAAGTGCGGATGCACCATCTCGCGGCCGAAGAAGCCGCTGCGTGCCTCACCGCGCACCCGCACCCGGGCGCCCACGGCCAGCGTCTTCTGGTGGCTGGGGTAGAAGTTGAGAAAGCGCAGCAGCAGGACGCCGCTGTCGTCCTGGATGCGCACCAGCAACTGGCGCCGGCCACGTTGCTCGATGCGGCACTCGGTGACGATGCCTTCCACCTGCACCGGCTCGCCGTCGGGGCTGTCGGCGATGGGCTGCACCCGGGTCTCGTCCTCGTAGCGCAGCGGCAGGTGCAGCGCCAGATCGATGTCGCGGCGCAGGCCCAGTTTTTCCATGGCGCGCTGAGGGCCGGATTTTTCCACCGATCTACCCACCCACCGCTTGCTGCCAAGCCGCAAACTCCAGGGGCCGCAGCCCGAAGCGCACCGCATTGCCCGCGTGCAGGGATTCGAATTCGCCCAGCACCAGGGCCACAAACGCTGCTTGCTCGGCCATCGCCACCGTGGCCGGGAGCTGGCTTTGCACGGCGGCAGCGCCAGCCGGCATACCGCTGCGCACGATGGCCGCCACCACCTCGGACAGCTCGCGCCGGTAGCGCAAACGCAAGGCATCCGGCGGCACCAGTTGTTGGCGCACGGCCACGTACTGCTGGCAAGAGCGGGCATAGGCCCAGACAAACACATCCCGCAGCAGCTCAACCCGGTTCAACTCGTAGACGCCCAGCACGCCGTCCACATAGGCTTGCACCGGCACGTCGATGAACGACAGCGGGCACAGGTTGTGCCGCATCAGCGCAATGTTGGCCGCCAGGCGCGACACCCGCTTGTTCACGTCTTCAAATGGCTGCAGATAAGGCAGCTGCACCATCAGGAAAAAGGCCTGTTCGAACGGGTCGATGATCTCGCCAGCCATGCCAAGCAACACGCCAAACAACTCTTCGATGCGCTGCGGCAGGGCCAGTGGCAGGAACACGCTGCCGCTGATGTCGACCGCACGGCGGCGCAGGCGCCCGCTGGCGCTGGGGTCGGCCATCAGGCCATCGGACAGCAAGGCGTGCAGCGCCAGCAGCGTGTCGGCGTGCACACCGACCTCGCCTGGCTTGCCGCGTTGGCCTGACGCCGCAGCCCCGATGCCGTGCACCAGGTATTCGACGGCCGCCTTGTGGTTGAGCACCATCTGGGTTTCGATGGCGTCCTTGCCCTCGGCGGCCTGGCCAAACTCGATCAGGCGTTGGGTGTCGAGGCGCGAATAGGTGTTGCCCTCCAGCCGCGATGAGGCCCACGACAAGTCGATCAGCAGCCGGTTCAGGATGTCGCGCGCAAAGGTGCCGGCGGGGGCGTCGGCAGCGGGTGAGCGCCCCAGCGCATGCAGTTGCTCGCGCAAGGCCTTGGGCAGGTAGGCGCTGAGGTTGGGCTGGTAGGCCGCCAGAAAATCCATGCGGTAGCCCACCGGTTGGCGCGCCTGCCGAGGCTGCCGCACCTGGGCGCGAATTTCAGCGCCTTCGGCCGACAGCGGTATTTGCGCATCGTCGGCGCTGGCGGTTGTCGTGGCTGCTTTTGTTGATGCCAGCCGGTAGCGCGTCGCACGGCCGGCCCCGGTCGCTGTCAGCCGGCCTTGCAAGACCAGAGCCGCCAGGCGCCGTTGCACGGTGCGGCGGCTGCGGGCGGCGGCCAATGCTTGCAGCAGGCGGTCAATGCCCAGCCCGTCGGGGTGCGGGGCAAGGGCGGAGAGCAGAGCGTCCAAGTCGTCTGCGACGGGGGTAGGGGCCAAGTTTTGACGCTGAATTTGGCGCGCAATGGCGCGATATTCGAAGTATCGCGCCAAATTGTGGCGCGATATCAAGAAGCTCAGCCAAATCGCGCCACGGGCCCCGGGTCAACGCTCAAAGATCCAGCACCAGCCTCGCACCCTTGCAGCCCGACACGCAGATCATCATCACGTCGCCGCGCTGCTGCTCGGCCGGGCTGAGTACGCCGTCGCGGTGGTCTATCTGGCCCGAGATCACCCGGGTCTCGCAGGTGCCGCAGACGCCCTCTTTGCAGCTGAACGGGTGGTCGATGCCCTGGGCCAGCAGCGCGTCCAGGATGCTGGTGCCGGGCTCCACCGCGATCTCGCGGCCGCTGCGCTGCAGGCTGACGGTGCAGCCGGCCAGTGTCTCGGCGACAACAGGCAGCGCGGCAAAGCGCTCGATGTGGGCATCGGCCAGGCCAAGCTGGCTGCAGGCGGCGACAAAGCCGTCCAGCATCGGCGCCGGGCCACAGCAGTAGGCGCCGGTGGTCTTGGGCAGCCGGGCCAGCCAGGCAGCCAGGTCGGGCGGGCCGCCGGCCCGGCTGTCGATGTGCAGGGTGAGCGCGGGCACCAGGGCGGTCAGCTCGTCGGCAAAGGCTGCCGCCTCGTGCGAGCGCACGGCATAAAACATCTGCACCGGCTTGCCCAGGGCCGCCAGCCGCCGCGCCATCGCCAGGATGGGCGTGACGCCGATGCCACCGGCGAGCAGCGCAAACGCCGGGGCTGATTCATCCAGCTTGAAGTGGTTGTTGGGGGCCGAGACGGCCAGCAGCGCACCCGGCCGCAATTGCTCGTGCACATGGCGCGAGCCACCCCGGCTGTTGCGGTCGCGGCCCACGGCCACGCAGTAGCGGTGGGTCTCGCCCGGCGCATTGCACAGGGAATAGCTGCGGCTCAGGCCGTTGGGCAGCAGCAGGTTGATGTGGGCACCGGCCTCGAAGGCGGGCAGTGGCGCGCCGGCCGGGTCCACCCATTCCAGCAGCAGCACGCCGTCGGCGGCCCAGGTGATGCTGCGCAATCGCAGTTGGGGTGGCATGGTCGCGGGTAGCAGGTTCACGGGCTGGCCTGGATGGTCATGTGGGTGCTGGGGCCGCCGCCAGCTCGGCAATCTGCCGCGTGGCCAGGCCGCGCAGGTGGCGGCGCAGCCGCACCAGCCCCATGTCGTGCTGGTAGAGCATCTCGCGCTGGTTGGCGTCGGCCTCCATGTCTTCCATCATCTCGCGGTCTTGCGCCAGCACCTCTCCTGCACATGAAGGCTGCGCACGCAGTTCAGGCCCTCCATTCGGCAACCCGGGCTGCCGGGCACCGTCATCACGGTGCCGTCGTGGCGCACCTGCACGCCGTGGTAGGGGCAGGCGATGCGGTCGCCCAGCGCCACGCCGCGCGCCCTGGGTATCGCGCCACAGCGCCAGCTTGTGGCCCAGGCGGCGCATCGACAGCGGCTGATCGGCAATCTGGTCCGACCGGCAGATGGGGAACCACAGGTTCTTCAGGCCGATGGCCAGCAGCGCATCGGGTTGGGTGGGGATCGAGGCTGGGCTCATGGCGATCTCCGGCGATGGAAGCGCTCGCCGGCCGCCACGTCCGGCACGAAGAACACCGCATGGCCGACCTCGATGGGCTGGGCGCGCTCATAGGCCGGCGCGCGCTGGTCGATGCGGTCCGTCTGGCTCCAGGTGTTGTAGCGGGCACTGGCCACGTCGATGGCACGTTTGGCCGTGACCTGCACCTTCAAAGCCAGGCCATTCGGGTCGGTGCAGCCCACCCGCTGCTGGCCGTCGAAGATGCCCTGCACAAAGCCGGGCTGGCCTTGCAGGCGACTGGCCAGCGCTGCCAGCTCATCGGCGCTGGCCACGCCCCACACCACCTCGTGCAGCGTGGGGCCGGCCTCCAGCGGTGTGGGCAGGCTGCAGCGGGCCGGGTCGGCCACGATCACGCGGCAGCCGTTCAGGCACTCGAAGACACGGCGGGTCTCATCGCTGTGCACCAGGGCCAGGCCCCAGTCGAGGAAGAAGCGCTCGCAGGTGGCCAGGTCGCTGGCGCCGTAGCTGATCTCTTCGATGCCGAGGATGGTCATGGTGCCTTCTAGATCACGATGGGGCTGGTGTGGTTGAGCACCGCGCGCAGCAGGCTGTAGACCGTCAGCACCGAGGTCTTGGGGTTGCCAGCCAGCGGCTGGCCGCGCATCGTCAGCTCAAACTCGCCAAAGGCGCCGCTGGCCTTGACATGGTGGGTGTTGGCGTGGCTGTGCGGGTCGGCCACCAGTTGCACCCGGGTGGCGTCCAGGCCCAGGCCGGCCAGCGCCAGGGTGGCGGCCACATTCGCGTTTTGGGGGTAGGCCAGCGCGGCCTGGCGGGCGCTGCCGTCGAAGATCAGCGTGGGCGCCCGCAGCGCGGCCAGGTCGTGTTGCCGGTCGGCCGGCGTGCCGCGCCAGGCCAGCGCCGGTTTGCTGCCGGTGTAGACCACCGCGCCCAGCCCACCCAGGCGGGCGGCGGCCAGCGCGTCGATGGCGCCTATCGCGCCGGCCACTAGCTGCAGCCGGCTGCCGCCGACGCGCGCGGCGGCCTCCAGCCGGCCGGCCAGATCGGGCTCGGCCAGCGCACCGACCGAGGCCATCACGCAGGGGATGCCGGCGGCCAGCGCGGGCAGTACATGCTGGGCCACCGCAGCGTGGCCGGCGCATTCCACCAGCAGGCCGGCGCCCGGCAAATCGCCCAAAGCCTGGGCCACCTGGAGGGTGGGCTGGCCAGCGGCTTGCAGGCTGTCCAGCAGCGCCCGGGCTTTGGCGTTGCCGCCTTGGCGCACCAGCAGGCCCAGCAACTGCAGCCCGGGCTGGGCCTGCAGCAGCGGGATCAGCGCCTGGCTGATCGCCCCCAGGCCCACCACCACGATCTTGAGCATCTGGATTCCTTGGCTGGATGGCCGCTCAGGCCGCCGGTGGCGCCGGCAGCGCATGCCCAGGTTTGACCGGCGGCCCGGCAAAGGCGGTCTTGAAGGCGCCAAAGGCCAGCATGTCGACCTCGATGATGCGCCAGCCGGCGCCGGCTGGCGCGCTGGCGGCCTGGTCGAGCGCGGCGTCCAGCGAGGCCTGGTCTTGCACCCGGCAATGGGCGATGCCGATGGCCGCGCTCAGCCCTGCGTAGTCGGGGGTGTGCAGGTCGGCAAACACCTTGCGGCCGCCGTATTGGGCGTCCTGGATGTTCTTGATCACGCCGTAGGCCCGGTCGTTCATCAGCAGCACGGTCAGGTCGCAGCGCTCTTGCACGGCGCTGCCTGCAGCAGGCCGGCGTAGGGGCCCAGGCCGTCGCCCATCAGGGCCTGGGCGGCATGGCGGGCGCGCGCCAGGTCGTCGCCAAAAGTGGCTTCGATGGGCAGCGCGCCTTGCTGGGCCACCCGCGCCTCCAGCCGGTCGGCCAGGCCGGCCAGGGCCAGCGCCGCATCGCCGCAGACGAACTGGGCATTGGCATAGCCCCGGCCGTCGGCGCCGGGGTCGGCATCCACCCGCAGCAGCGGCTGCGGCAGCTTCAACTGGTATTTCAAGGTCTCGTTGCCGCGCAGGCGCGAGCCCACCACCAGCATCGCGTCACAGCTTTGGTAAAAGGCCTCGACCGGCGGGGGGCTGTTGAAGGCGCCCAGGCTGCGCGGGTGGCCCTCGGGCACCACGCC
>JANLZT010000225.1:0-1663 GCA_031366465.1 Betaproteobacteria bacterium
GCCTGGAACAGCATGGTCTGGGCCTCGTTGAGCATGCGGCCCCAGCTGGGCTGCGGCGGCTGGGTGCCCAGGCCCAGGTAGGACAGTGCGGCCTCGGCCAGGATGGCGGTGGCAAACGAGATGGTGGCCTGCACGATCAACACGCTGGCAATGTTGGGCAGCACATGGTCGAGCGTGATGCGCAGCGGCCCGAAGCCGGCGGCGCGCGCGGCCAGCACGTATTCACGCGACCACACCGCATTCGCCGCGCCCCGGCTGATGCGGGCAAACACCGGGATGTTGAAGATGCCGATGGCCAGGATGCCGGTGAGCAGCCCGGGCCCGTAGATCGCGCCCAGCATGATGGCTGAGAGCAGCGCCGGGAAGGCGAAGGTGAAGTCAGCCGCCCGCATCACCAGCTCTTCCACCCAGCCCCGGCGCGCCGCCGCCAGGCAGCCCAACAGCACCCCCAGGCCCAGGCCGATGCCCACCGCCACCACGCCCACCACGATCGAGTTCTGCGCCCCCACCAGCAGTTGCGAGGCGATGTCGCGGCCCAGGCTGTCGGTGCCCAGCCAGTGCGCCGCGCCGGGGGCCTGCAGCTTGGCGGGGATGTCGATATCGGCCGGCGGGTAGGGCTGCCAGACCAGCGAGACCAGTGCGGCCAGCAGCAGCAGCAGTGACAGCGCGCTGCCGGCCAGAAAGCTGGGATGGTGCCGGGCGCGGCTGAAAAACCCAGCGGAGGCGCTTCGGGGGGCGGTCATGTCACGCGTCGCTGGCCTGCAGGCGCGGATCGACCATCGCGTACAGCACATCGACGATGAAGTTGACCACCACCACCACCGCCACCAGCAGCATCACCACATCGCGCACCACCACCAGGTCGCGGTTGGCGATGGCCTGGAACACCAGCCGGCCGATGCCCGGCAGCACAAACACGTTCTCGACCACGATGGTGCCGGTGATCAGGTTGGCGAACTGCAGGCCCATGATGGTCAGCACCGGGATCATCGCGTTGCGCAGCACATGCTTGCGCAGCGTGGCCCGGCGGCTCAATCCTTTGGCGCGGGCGGTGCGCACAAAATCCTCGCGCATCACGTCCAGCACCGCCGACCGGGTGACCCGCGCCAGGATCGCGGCCTGCACCAGCGCCAGCGCGACGGCCGGCAGGATCAAGGCTTTGAGGCCCGCCAGTGGGCCGCCGCCATCGTCCTCGCGCCAGCCCGGGAAGCCGCCGGCACTCACCCACTGCAGCTTGACCGCAAACAGCAGGATCAACAGGATCGCGAACCAGAAGCTGGGGATGGCGATGCCCACCTGGCTGAGCGCCATCACGCCCACATCACCGATCTTGTTGTGGCGCGACGCGGCAAAAATGCCCAGCGCCAGCGCCAGCACGGTGGTCAGCGCCATCGCCAGCGCCGCCAGCGGCACGCTGACCTGCAGCCGCTCGGCGATCAGTTCGGCGGTGGGGGTGTCGTACGAGAAACTGTTGGCGGTGTGGCCGCTGAGCAGGCCGCTGATCCAGCGCGCATAACGGGCCGGCGCTGGCCGGTCCAGGCCCAGCTTGTTTTCCAGCGAGGCAATGGCCTCGGGCGTGGCGGTCTCGCCCAGCATCACCTGCGCCACGTTGCCGGGCAGCAGCTCCAGCGCCGCAAACACCAGCACCGACGCCACCGCCAGC
>JANLZT010000228.1:0-8293 GCA_031366465.1 Betaproteobacteria bacterium
CCGGTGCAACCGGTGTCAGCCGCCAGCCGCGACCGGCTGCGTGCGCTGATGCAACAGCACGGCGTGACCGACCTGGACGCCATTGACAGCCTGCCGGTGAAGCAGGCTGCGCCGCTGGCCATTGCGCTGGACTTGTCGGCCGCCTTGCTGAAGGCCTTGGCCGGCACCTTGAGGCTGTTGCTGCAAGCACCCGCCGCCGTCGGCCAGCCGGCACTGGCTGTCCGTCAGGCTGAGCGGCGGGCCGGCCCGGGTACGCCACCAGGCGGTACCACCACCGCCTGGTTGCTGACGCGCTTTCAGCCCGGTGAGCACAGCGCGGTGTTGAGGCTCAAGCATACCGACCACCATGCCAGCCTGCCGATGTGCCGGGTGCTGCTGATGTCGCCACCGGGCCTGGCGCGTGCCGCAGGCGCTGCGGGCGGCATTGCACTGCAGGTCGACGAGGCCCTGGCGCTGGCGCCGGTGCAGTTGCCTGAAGACGGCAAGCTCACCGTGCCTCTGCCACCCGGCTGGGCCTGGCAGCCGCAGGTTGAAAACCGCTCGCTGCCCAGCGATGCCGAGGGCATGCTGTGGATTGTGTTGGCGGCCCAACGCGGCGGCTGAAACAGCGCGGAACGAAAAGAAGCGGCGCGGGCTGGTGGCCCACGCCGCTTGTGCTTGCCGAGTATTTTTTGCCCCGGTGCTGCACCGCCCTTCAGGATTGGGCCACCAGCGACAGCGTGGCCAGAGGTTGTGCAACGGCCGAAGTGGCCGCTGAGCCGCTCAACTTCAGGGCCGGCGGGCGGGGCTGGCTCACCCCCTGCTGCTGCGGCTGCAGCGTGGCGGCCAACACCGCGGCAGCGTCGGCCAGTTCACGGTCCAGCCGGGCCCGGTCGGCTTGTTGCATGGCCTGGAATTGCTCAACGCTGGGAAAGCGGCTGAGCAGGCGCTTGGCGTCGGCCACCCCCGGCACCAGGTGCTCGGACAGCACCGCAGAGCGCAGGCAAAACAAGGTGGTCAGCAGCGCCATCGTGCCGGCAATCAGCATCGGCAGCATGGCATCGGCAGCGCTCTCGCCGGCCGCCAACCGCACACCCAGCAGCAGCAATTGCAAACCGACCAGTGGCAAGGCCCAAAAAGCGGCCGGCAGGTAGGCGCGCCAGCCCACGCTGACGGGCCAGTTGCCGCCCAAGGCGCCGCCAAAGGTGGCGCGCAGCGCTACGGCCCGCAATTGCGACGGGCCGTCGCCGATGGCAGCCAGGGCTTGATCGGCGCGCACCTGGGCCACCCGCACGGCCCGTGCGATGGCGGAGATCGCTTCCAGCGAGATTCGCGCTGCCAGCAGCGCGCCGACCGCCACCACGCCCAGGTGCACGATGGGCTGGGCGTCGGGCATCAGCGCCGGTGCGGCCAGGCCCAGCAGGATGGCCGAATCAGCCACCATCAAGCCGCCCACCGTGTGCATGCTGCGGGTAGAGGCCGGCGCGCGTGCCGATTCACCGGTGCTGTGGAGCAGCGCGCGGGCGGCGTCGATCTGCTGCGGCGTCACCACCGCCGGCAGGTGCTGCTGGCGGCGCAGGCTGCGGCCGGTCCAGGCCAGCCAGGCGCCCGACACCACCAAGCCACCGGCGGCGGCGTTCAGCGCAGCGCCCAGAAAGCCTTCGGTGCCGTCGATCTGCACCCAGGCGCGAGTGCAGGCACCCAGCCCCAGTGCCCCAAGACCGGCCAACAGCGCCGCGCGGCCGGCGTGCAGCCGTGGCGCGTCCAGCACCGGCTGCATCGCCGTCTCTTCGGCAGCCATCAGCAAGCGCTGGGCCAGCCGGTCCACCTCAGACTGCTTGCCGGCGCAGGCCTGTGCGGCACGCGCCAGCTGGGACGGGCGCAAGCTGCGCAAAAACGCGTTGCGGATGCTCGCCTTGGGCAGGTCGGCATTGAGTTGATCGCTGTCGGACATGGCGCTCTCTCCTGGGTTGGGCCGTGAAGGCCGGTGGCACATGGAGCGCCATACGCGGCTCGAGTTGCCATTTCGGAGGGGCTGCGGTGTTGATCTACCTCAACGCGATATGCGATCTCGGTCGGCTTGCCCGGTCTGAGGCAGGCCCGAGGCTCGGCGCTGGGCTTGCGCGGTTGAGAGTCAGTCCTCGCCCTTGGCGGCTCGGTAAGCAGCGTGCGCCGCACGCATCATCGAGGCGTGAAGGCTGCCAAGTTTGGGATGCTGCCCGAGCGGTGCCCGTGCAGGCACGGCGAAGAACGCCTCGTTCCACGGCAGTTCAACCGACTGCCTCAAATCGAACTTGGTGTCAAAGGAAAGCCCGGCGCTGCTGTAGGCCGCCGGGTTGCCCGACCTGGTGATCGCAAACTCACCTTTGTGCAGCCGCTGCAGTCCCTGAGAGGTGCCGTACGCCACGGTGATCGACACACCGTCCTCGCGGTCCGTGACGTCGCACACGAGCGCGGGCCGAGGCTTCGGGCCAGGGTTTCGGCGCGGCAGGTTGGGGAACTGGCACCAGACGATGTCGCCGGGTGTCGGGGGCGCCCAATTGGTCATGAAGGCCCATGTCAGAACAGCGACCGCTTCTTCACAACCCTGCCTTTGGGCAAGGCCGCATCGGAGATCTTGCGCAGGTCCTTGACGTCGCGCGCCGTCAGCGGCCCGTCGTCGGCTTCGTAGGCCGGCAGTTCTTCTTTGGCCAGGCGTGACAGCGCCATGTGTACAACCTCGGTCTCGGAAACGTCGAAGCGCTCGGCAATGGCTTTCACGGTCTCACGGGTGACACCGAACTGCGTGTCGCGTCTGCGGAACTTGAGCAGCAAGCTGGAGGTTGTGGCTGGCATGGTAGATCCTCAATGTATATATAGACTATATATCGTTCTGGTAGTGCAGGTTTCGGCTTGTGCCTATGGAACCTGGCGGCGAGCAGTCCCTGTCGGCTGCCAGATCACCCCACCGCATACCCCATCCCCAGCCGCCACAACGCCGCCATCGGCTGCACCATCTCGCGTGGCAGCCGCTCGTCGTGCTCGGCGGACTGCAAGGCCTGCGACAGGCCTTGCGCCAGCCGCTGCAGCACCTGGGCCGGCTGCGTGACCCCACACACCTCGCGCCCGAAGCGCAGCAACTCATCCACGCTGGGATAGCCCTTGCCCTGGTGCCGGCCGCCAAACAGCTTGAGCGCCAACGTACGGTCCTCCAGCTCGGGCCCACCGCTGTAGCGGGTATAGCGATAGATGGCGGTGGTGACCACATCAAACATCGGCGCCAGACTGATGTCGGTCTCATCGCGGTAGAGCACGCCGTAGTTCTTCAAGTGGCCGTCGCCATTGCGCACCATCACCGTGAAGGCCACTTGCTCGAAGAAGCGGGCCAGGTTCTCGGCCGGCAGCCGCAGCATCTTCAGCACGTCGGCGATACGGGCATAGCTGCTTTGGTATTTGCGGTCCGACAGCACATCGCGCACCCGCAGGCCCATTAGCGAGGCGATGTCCTCGAAGCCCAGGCGCTGGCCTTGCTCGTCGATGTCAAAGCGGTCGATCACCAGCATCTGCCCGTCATCGGACAGATCGAACCCCGGCGTCAGGATGCCGGCATGGCGTGCGGCGGCGAGGCACAGAAACTCGTTGGCCGCCAGGCCGGGGTAGGCGTCGGAGGCGGCCTTGACGATCAGCGTCGGGATCGGGATGGTGGGCCGGTCCGGCACCATGATCTTGGGCTGCATGCCGGCAATGCCGGCGCCGGTGCTCAGGTAGGCCTGCACCAGATCGTCAAACACCTGGGGCGTGTAGCGCATCGCCAGCAGCGCCTGCCGCGACAACACGGCCGGCGCGGCCGGTGCTGGCTGATCGGCCAGACTGAAGCCCAGGCGGCCGAGGCCGTTGCGGCCCACCAGCGCCAGCAGATGCATGGCCGTCAGCGGCTGCTTGGGGTAGAGCTGCCGCAGCCGCATGAACAAGTCGCCTTCCGGCAGGTTCTGGTCCAGCACCGGGAACAGGTCGCCGTCCTGGTAGGTGGGTGTGCTGGCCGGCATCAGCAAGGCCAGGCTGGGCTGCGCGAGGTCGTCGCTCAGGTAGCGGAACTCGTAGACCGAGTGGCGCAGCAACTGGCCGCGCGCGCTGCCGGCGATCTCCACCTGCAACTGGCGGATGCGCTCAGGCAGCATCGTCGTTGTCCGGGTCGGCGGCAAAGCGCTGCTGCATCTCCTGCAGCGTCGGCAGGCCGCTGCGCTCCAGCCTCAACGCCAGGCCCATGCTGGCCAGGATGTCCAGCAGCGAGGCCACCGTGACATCCTGGCCGCGCTCCAGGCGGTTCAAGATGTCCCGGCTGCGCCCGGAGGCCTTGGCGATGTCGGTGGTCTTCTGCCGCGCCGCCTTTCGGGCGGCCTTGATGGCCTGGCCCAGGTCGGAGGGCAGCCGAATAATGTCTTGCATGACGGACATTATTCTGAAATTCTGTCTATTTGTCCATATTAAAGGACATTTTTACCTCTCAAACCACAGGCCCATGGCCTCGGTGCGGGTCATGGCCAGAGCCGCCTACATCCGGCTGGGCAGCCAGAGCGCGATCACCGGGAAGGCGATCAGGATCACCAGGCGGATGATGTCGGTGATCACGAAGGGGATCACGCCCTTGAAGATGGTGGTGAAGCTGACGTCCTTGACCACGCTCTTGATGACAAACACGTTCATGCCCACCGGCGGGTGGATCAGGCCCAGCTCGACCGTCATCACGATGATCACGCCGAACCAGATCGGATCAAACCCCAGCTGGGTGATCACCGGAAAGATGATGGGCACGGTGAGGATGATCATCGCCATCGCGTCCATCAGGCAGCCCAGCACCAGGTACATCACCATGATCAGCGCCAGCACCGCATGCCGGTCCAGGCCCAGGCCGGTGACAAAGCCGGTCAGCTTTTGCGGCGTCTGCGTGATGGTGAGGAAGTAGCCGAACAGCAGCGCGCCGATCAGCACCGTGAACACCGCTGCGGCGGTGCGGGTGGCCTGCAGCAGGGCCTGGCGGATGTTCTGGCGGTTCAACTTGCGGCGCAGGACGCCCAGCAAAAAGGCGCCGCCCGCGCCCATGCCACCGGCCTCGGTGGGGGTGAAGAAGCCGCCATACAGGCCGCCGATCACAAACGCGAACAGCACCAGCGACGGCCACACATCGAGCATCGCCACCCGGCGCTCGGCCCAGGGCCGCTTCTCGCCGGCCGGCAGCAACTTGGGCGCCACGGCCACGATCACCACGATGGTCAGCACATACATGCACATCGCCAGCAGGCCGGGCAGCACGCCGGCCATGAAGAGCTTGCCAATGTCTTGCTGGGTGATCACCGCATACACCGCCAGCACGGTGGACGGCGGCAGCATCGCGCCCAGCGTGCCGCCAGCGGCGATCACGCCGGTGGAAAAGGCCTGCGGGTAGCCGTAGCGCCGCATCTCGGGATAGGCCACGGTGGAGAAGGTGGCGGCGGTGGCCACCGACGAGCCGCAGATCGCCGCAAAGCCGCCGCAGGCCAGCACTGTCGCCATCCCAAGGCCGCCGCGCAGGTGGCCGAAGAAGGCATGGGCGGCGCGGAACAGCTCCTTGCTGACGCCCGAGACCGAGACAAAGGCGCCCATCAGCATGAACATCGGGATCACGCCAAAGGTGTAGTCGGTGACGGTGCGCATCGACGTCTGGCCCACCAGCTTGAGCGCCGGCCCGGCGCCGGCGATCATCGAATAGCCGACCACCCCCACCAGCCCCATCGCCATGCCCACCGGCACCCGCAGCAGCATCAGGATGAAGAGGATCACGAAGCCGGCGACGGCGATGAAATCAGTGCTGAGATCCATGGGCTTCTACTCTTGCACCCGGTCTTCGGCTGGCTCGTCATGCAGCGCGTCGGGGTTGAATACCAACCGCCAGGCCCGGATCGCGATCAGGATCACCGCGCACACATCGCCGGCCCAGGCCACCGCTGCCAGCGGCCAGGTGGGCAGGTTGAGGTCATAGGTCAGCACGTTGTCGCGGTAGGTGTTGCGCACCTTGTCGAACAGCATCGCGGTCTGCACGCTCACCACGAACAGCAGCACCAGCGTGGCGAAGACATCGATGAAGCGCTTCAGGCGTGGGCCGGCGCCGGTCCACAGCAGATCGACCGTGATGTGGCCGCCACGGTAGCTGGTGGCGGCAATGCCCCAGAAGATCAACACCCCCAGCAGTTGCCGGCCCAGGTCGTAGCTGTCGGGGATCTGCGCATTGAAGAACTTGCGCAGGATCACCGACAGAAAGATGTTGGCCGCGACGATGCCGACAAAGCTGGCGGCCAGCCACTCGATCACATCGATGATCTTGTCAGTGACCGGCTTCTTTTCAACAAACATGCCAACAAACATGCTGGTGCTGCAGGCTTACAGCGCGGCCTTGTACTTGGCCAGGCTCTGGTGCAGGCCGTCGAGCACCGCCTTGGGGTCAACGCCAGATTTCTTCAGGTCATTGGCCCATTGGTCGGCCACCGGGGCCACCGCCTTGCGCCAGACATCGATTTGCTCGGGCGTCAGCTTGACCATCTCGTGCCCGGCCATCGCAGCGATCTTGGTGCGGCCGGCGGATTCGAAGTCAGCCCAGGTCGAGCCCACTTTCTCGGCCCACTCGGT
This sequence comes from Betaproteobacteria bacterium, assembly GCA_031366465.1. Taxonomy (GTDB): domain Bacteria; phylum Pseudomonadota; class Gammaproteobacteria; order Burkholderiales; family Burkholderiaceae_C; genus Pseudaquabacterium. The sequence goes on from JANLZT010000228.1 coordinate 6,619, forward strand.
CGTGCAATGCTCGTCCAGCACCTTTTTCTGGGCCGGCGACATGGCCGCCACCTTGTCCTTGTTGAGCACCCACACAAACGGCGTCACATAGAGCGGCACGTCGATGTGGTGGGTGACCACCTTGTCGATGCCGAACAGGCTGAGCGAGCCCCAGGGGAAGGTGATGGCATCGGCCACGCCGCGCTCCAGCATGTCGCGCGATTCGGGTGCCGAGGCCTGCACATTGGTGCCGCCCAGCGTGGTGATCATCTGGCCGATGGTGCTGGTGGCCGGCCGCACCTTCATGTTCTTGATGTCGCCGGGCAGCACCACCTTTTTGCGCGAATGCAGGCTGCCGGGGTCGTGCACAAAGGCGAAGCAGAACTGCACGTCCTTCAACTCCTTGGCGGCGTAGGCCCGGTACCAGGCATCGACCGCCGCGCTGCCGCCCTTGGCATTGGCCACCTGGAAGGGCAGCGAGGCGGCGGCGAAGATCGGGAAGCGCCCTGGCTGGTAGCCCGGATTGACATAGGCCACATCGGCAATGCCGTCGCGTGCCATGTCGTAGTGGTCAAAGGCCTTGCCCAGCTGCTCGCCCGGGAACAAGGTGGCGCTGATGCTGCCGTTGCTGGCTTTTTTCAAGGATTCGGCCCAGGCCGCCAGCGCCGGGTTCAGCGCATGCTGGGCCGGCACCCAGCTCGACAGCTTGAGCAGCACCGGTTTGTCCTGGGCCTGGGCCGCCAGCGGGGCCATCAGCACGGCGCTGCAGGCAGCGGCCAGGGCCAGGGTCTTGCGCAGGGGAAATCGAATCATCACGGGTCTCCAACGGCGATAAATTTGGATTCATTGTGGGTGCCAGCGGCCCCGCTGGCGCTGAGGGAAATCCAGCGCGCGCCGACTGTCGGACTTGCAGCAGCCGGCTTGGGCGGCGGGCGCCTGCCTGCCCGGCCCGGCCGAATCAGGGCGGCCCCGCCACCGCCGCTTTGGGACTGCTGGCGGGCCGGCGGTGCCAGCGTATCGGTTGCGCCACCAGCGGCCGGGGCGGGGCGCCCAGGGCCGCCAGCGCCTGGTCCAGGCCCTTGCCGGCCTCATCGGTCAGCGCGGCGCTGCGGGCCCTGGCCACGGCGGCAGCCCGGGCGGCGGCGTCGCCCACGGCGGGTGAGCTGGCCAGGTGGTCGATCAGGTGCAGCAGGTTGTGCTTGCCGCGCTCGTTAGTGCTGCCATAGCCCTTGATGAGTTGGCCGCAGCGGGCGATCTCCAGGCCCAGCGCCGGGTGCTCGCGGCTGCCGGCCGCTATGGCGGCCAGCCAGCGCTCGATCAGGGCCTGTTCCACCGCAAAGCGGCTGCCACGGCGGCGCTGGCCCTTCAACGCGGCCAGCGCGCGCAGCGCCAGCAGGCCGGCCACCGTGTGGCTGCCAATCTTCAGCGGCAGGGCCCAGGGCTCGCGGCCACGGGCTACGCGCCGGGCGTCCCAGCGCTGCAGGGCCTGGGCCCAGCGCTCGGGCAGCAGGGCCGCAAACTCAGCCACGCCGGGCTTGAAGTGGTCGTGCAGGCGCAGCAATTCGTCGTCAGCCGCCCGGGCCTCGCGCCGCACGCGGTCGAAGCGACTGGCACGGCTCTTCAGCTCGGCCACCCGGACGATGTCGTCAAACGCCATCCACAGCGCCAACCAGCGGCTGGCCTCGGCGGTGGCGGT
>JANLZT010000245.1:0-4601 GCA_031366465.1 Betaproteobacteria bacterium
GTCCACGCCCAGGTCGGCCGGCTTGAAGACTTCCAGCGTCTTTTTCTTGGCCTTCATGATGTTGGGCAGCGTGACATAGCGCGGCTCGTTCAGGCGCAGGTCGGTGGTGATAACAGCCGGCAGGCTGAGCGACAGCGTCTCGAGGCCACCGTCCACCTCGCGCACCACCTGCACCCGGCCACCGGCCACCGCCACCTTGTTGGCGAAGGTGGCCTGCGGCAGGCCGGCCAGCGCGGCCAGCATCTGGCCGGTCTGGTTGCAGTCGTCGTCGATCGCCTGCTTGCCCAGGATGATCAGGCCGGGCTGCTCTTTGTCCACCAGGGCCTTGAGCAGCTTGGCCACCGCCAGCGGCTGCAACTCATCACTGCACTCGACCAGGATGGCGCGGTCGGCGCCGATGGCCATCGCGGTGCGCAGCGTCTCCTGGCACTGGGTGACGCCGCAGGACACCGCGATCACCTCGGTGGCCACGCCTTTTTCGCGCAAGCGCACCGCCTCTTCGATGGCGATCTCGTCAAACGGGTTCATGCTCATCTTGACGTTGGCGATGTCGACCCCTGTGCCGTCGGACTTCACACGCACCTTGACGTTGTAGTCGACAACACGCTTCACGGGCACCAGTACCTTCATGTCGCGCTGCTCCTGAACGGATGGATTGCTTGGGTTGGGATTCAATTTTGATTCTATGCGGCGCCTCACCCAGGCTGGAATGGCATAAAAACGAACGGTCGTGCTATTTTTTGCCAGTGCCAGTCACCGAGCCCGCGGCGCTGGGCCGCCGGCGGCTGGTTAGACTGCGCGCCGCCACGCCGCGCCCATGCCAGCCCTTGCCCCAGACCCCAAGACGACCGGCCCGGCAGGCGCGCCGCCGCACATCGGCATCTTCGATTCGGGCATCGGCGGCTTGTCGGTGCTGCGGGCGCTGCAAGTGCAATTGCCCTGGGCGCGCCTTTGCTACATCGCCGACTCGCGCCACACGCCCTGGGGTGAGCGGCCCGCCGCCTGGGTGGCCGAGCGTTGCGGCCAACTGAGCGCGCAGTTGCTGGCCGGCGGCGCCGATCTGGTGGTGGTGGCCTGCAACACCGCCACCACCCAGGCCATCGCCGGCTTGCGCAAACGCTGGCCGGCGCAGCACTTTGTCGGCATCGAGCCCGGTATCAAACCGGCGGTGGCGGCCAGCCGCAATGGCCGGGTGGCGCTGCTGGCCACGCCAGGCACCTTGCGCAGCGAGCGGCTGCAGCACCTGGTGCAGGCCCATGCGCAGGGCGTGACCCTGCTGCGCCTGCCCTGCCCCGGGCTGGCCGAGGCCATCGAGGCGGCCTGGCGGGACGACCGCGCGCTGACAGCCCAACTGGAACAGATCGCTGCCCGCTTGCGTGCCGCCGAGGTTGACACCGTGGTGCTGGGCTGCACCCACTACCCGCTGGTGGCAGCCGCCCTGCAGCAGCGCCTGGCGCCAGGAACCTTGTTGGTGGACGTGGCCCAGGCGGTGGCAAGGCGGGCCGCCAGCCTGCTGCCGGCGCCGCAGCGGGAGCCAACATCGCCCGCAGCCGAAGTTACCGCGACCCGCCTGTGGACCACCGGCCCCGCCCAGGCACTGCGCCAGGCTGCCCGGCACTGGCTGGGCCAGGACCTGCCGGTCGAGCACCTGGCGCTGCCCGATCCCGCCGGCCCGGCCTGATCGGCAGCAGCGTGCTGCCGCCTATCATCGCGGCCGTGCGCGGGTGACGGAACAGGTAGACGTAGCGGGCTTAAAACCCGCAGCCGCAAGGCGTACGGGTTCGATTCCCGTCCCGCGTACCAAGGCCTGCGCCGGGCACAAAAAAGCCCGCAGCGTGCGGGCTTTTGTCCAGGCGCCGATCAAGGCCTGGGCAGGGCGCTCAAGGCGCCGTCGGCGGCGTCTGCCGGCCAATCTCGACGCGGCGGTTCTCGGCCGCGAACGGGTCCTTGCTGACCTTGGGCACCTTGGCGCCCAAGCCCACGGCGGCCAGCAAACCCTCATCGACACCGTTCTTGACCAGGTAGTCGCGCACCGCCTCGGCGCGGCGCCGGGACAGCACCACATTGCTGGCCTCGGTGCCGCTGGCGTCGGCATGGCCTTCGATGCGCACCACCTTGTTGGCACCGCGCTTGCCCTTGAAGACCTCGGCAAATTTGTCGAGCTGCTGGCGCAACACGTCGGGCAGCTCGGCCGAGCCCAGCTTGAAGGTGGACGCCGGCAGCGAGAAGCGCACCGCCGGCTTGAAGCCCATGCACTTGTAGCCGGCCTGCACCAGCTCGGCGCAGGCGTCCTCGGGGAACAGGCCTTCGTTGATGGCCTTGGCATCCAGCACCGTGCTGCCCAGATCCACGGCGTCGGCGGCCTGGGCCGCCAGCGGTGCAGCCAAAGCCGCTGCCCCCAACACCGACAGCAACAGACCCTGCCTGAGGGCCAGTAGAAGGGCGGGTGAAGTCATCATGGCGGGCTCCGTCTTGCGTCACTGTCCAGGTGCCCCTGGGCCAGCCGACCGGCCGGCCAGGGCGCTGCACCCCATCGGCAGAATGATAGCGCCGGGCCTGGCCGGGCCCATCCCCAAAACGGCAGAACCTCAGGCCTTGCCCAGGGCCGCCGCACGGATCGCGCTGAGGCTGCTGCGGCTGGTGCTGACATTGACATCCAGGCGCAGATGGATCAGCATCGGCGGGCCGGCTTGCAAGGCCTCGGCAAAGGCCGCTTCGAAGCCGTCGGTGGCGGCCACCGTGGCCGCGCGCCAGCCAAAGGCCCGCGCCATCGCGGCGAAATCGGGGTTTGACAGGTCGCTGCCACTCACCCGGCCCGGGTACTCACGCTCCTGGTGCATGCGGATGGTGCCGAAGCTGCCGTTGTCCACCAGCAGGCAAATCAAGCGGCCGGCGCCCTGGTTGGCGCCGTAGCCGATCGCGGTGGCCAGCTCCTGGCCGTTCATCAAAAAGTCGCCATCCCCCGCGACATTGACCACCGTGCGCTCGGGGTGCAGCAGCGCCGCGCCCACCGCCGCCGGGAAGCCGTAGCCCATCGCGCCCGAGGTGCAGGCCAGTTGGCTGCGGCCATGGTGCTGCAGACCGGGGTAGCGCACATAGCGGTGCAGCCAGCCGCTGAAATTGCCGGCACCGTTGGTGTAGACGGTGTTCTCGGGCGCCAGGCGCTGCACCGTCTTCATCACCACCGCCATGTCCAGCGGCGCCACGGCAGGCGCCAGGTGGTTGACTTGATAGTCGGCCTGGGCGGATTCGGCCCAGGCGCCCCAAGGCAGCGCCAGCGGCGCGGCCAGGGTCTCCAATGCCTTGGCGGCGCAGGCCATCGATGACTGCAGCAGCAAATCGGCCGCATAGACCCGGCCCAACTCCTCGGCCCCGGCGTGGATGTGCACCAGCTTCTGGGTCGGCCGCGGTGGGGTCAACAGGGTGTAGCCGCCGGTGGTCATCTCGCCCAGGCGCACGCCCAGGGCGATGACCAGGTCGGCGTCTTTGACGCGCTGGGCCAGCCGCGGGTTGATGCCGATGCCCACATCGCCGGCATACAGCGGGTGGCGGTTGTCAAAGGTGTCCTGGAAGCGGAAGCCGCAGCCCACCGGCAGTTGCCAGTTCTCGGCAAAGCGCTGCAAGGCGCGCGCGGCCTCGGCGTCCCAGCCGCTGCCACCGGCGATCAGCAGCGGGCGCTGGGCGGCCAGCAGCAGGGCCCGCAAGTCACGCAGTGCGCCGGGCGCGGGCCAGGCCAGCGCGGCCTCGGCCCGCGGCAGCACCGGCGCGGTGATGGCCTGGGTCAACATGTCCTCGGGCAGCACCAGCACCACCGGGCCGGGCCGGCCCTGCAGCGCGGTGTGGAAGGCACGCGCGATGTACTCGGGCAGGCGCTCGGCGCTCTGCACCTCGCCCACCCATTTGGCCAGGCCCAGGGTGCCGGGGCCGAACATCTGGCGGTAGTCCATCTCCTGGAAGGCTTCGCGGTCGCGCTGGTCGCTGGCCACCTGGCCAACAAACAGGATCAGCGGGGTCGAATCCTGGAAGGCGGTGTGGATGCCGATGCTGGCATTGGTGGCGCCCGGGCCCCGGGTGACAAAGCAGATGCCGGGCCGGCCGCTCAACTTGCCCTGGGCCTCGGCCATGAAGGCCGCGCCGCCCTCCTGCCGGCAGGCGATGAAGCGGATCTGGTCGCGGTACTGGTGAAAGCCGTCCAGCACCGCCAGGTAGCTTTCACCCGGCACGCCAAACACGGTGTGCACGCCCTGGGCGATCAGGGCTTCAACCAGGGCGTGGCCGGCGAGTCTGGGGGTCATGGCTGGGCTTGGGTGGGTGAATGGGCGGACAGGCGCCGGCATTATCGGCAGGCCGGCAGGCCGGCAAGCGGCACGCCCGCCCGCTCAGACCGGCAAGGCCGCCGGCCGCAACTCCCGGCGCACCCGGCGCACATTGAAGGCGCTGACGATCAGCACCAGTTGCACCGCGGCCAGGCCGACCCAGACGCTGCGGTACTGGTGCAGGTCCATCAGCCGGCCGAAGATCAGCGGCGCGATGGCCTGGCCGATGTCCAGCCCCGAATACACCACGCCGAAGACGCGGCCGCTGGCGTTGTCGGGTGTGGA
>JANLZT010000259.1:0-1734 GCA_031366465.1 Betaproteobacteria bacterium
CCGAAAACGAAGTCTTCGCGCGCAAGGTCGAGGAAGAGGGCATCGTCTTCATCGGCCCGAAGCACCAGTCGATCGCCGCCATGGGCGACAAGATCGCCTCGAAGAAGCTGGCCGCCGAGGCGAAAGTCAGCACCATCCCCGGTCACAACGCCGCCATCGACACGGCGGCGCACGCCGTCGAGATCGCCCGGGGCATCGGCTACCCGGTGATGATCAAGGCGTCGGCGGGGGGCGGTGGCAAGGGGCTTCGCGTCGCCTTCGACGACCCGCAGACCTTCGAGGGCTTCACGGCCTGCCGCAACGAGGCCCGAAACAGTTTCGGCGACGACCGGGTGTTCATCGAGAAGTTTGTCGAGAGCCCGCGCCACATCGAGATCCAGGTGCTGGGCGACTCCTTCGGCAACTGCGTCTACCTCAATGAGCGCGAATGCAGCATCCAGCGCCGCCACCAGAAGGTGATCGAAGAGGCGCCGTCGCCCTTCATCAGCGAGGCCACCCGCAAGGCAATGGGCGAGCAGGCGGTGGCGCTGGCCAAGGCCGTGCGCTACCAGTCGGCCGGCACGGTGGAGTTCGTCGTCGGCAAGGACCAGAGCTTTTACTTCCTGGAGATGAACACCCGCCTGCAGGTGGAGCACCCGGTGACCGAGGCCATCACCGGGCTGGACCTGGTGGAGCAGATGATCCGTGTGGCCGCCGGCGAGAAGCTCGCCTTCACCCAGGCCGATGTCAAGCGCCAGGGCTGGGCGATGGAATGCCGCATCAATGCCGAAGACCCCTTCCGCGGCTTCTTGCCGTCCACCGGGCGCCTGGTGCGCTTTGCGCCGCCGGCCACCACGATGGAGGCGTCGATGCCGGTGCCCGCGGGTGGCGGCGTGCGGGTGGACACGGGGGTGAGCGAGGGCGGCGAGATCCCGATGTTCTACGACTCGATGATCGCCAAGCTGATCGTGCATGGCGCCGACCGGCTGGATGCGATCACCAAGATGCGCGAGGCACTCAACGCCTTCGTGATCCGCGGGGTGTCGAGCAACATCCCCTTCCAGAGCGCGTTGCTGGCCCACCCCAAGTTTGTCTCGGGCGATTTCAACACCGGTTTCATCGCCGAGAACTACCCCCAGGGCTTCCGCGCCGAGGACGTGCCGCATGACGACCCCGATTTTCTGGTGGCGCTGGCAGCGGCCGCCTACCGCCTGTACCGGGTGCGCGCCGCCGGCATCAGCGGCCAGATGCCGGGGCATGAAGTGCAGATCGGACGGCAGTTCGTGGTGGTGGTCAAAGGCCAGGGTGGCGCGCACCGGCATGTGCCGGTAGTGGTGCAGCTGAGCGGCCCGACCACTCTGACGGTCAAGGTCGAGGGCCGCGCACCCTATGCGATCAACACCGACTGGTCCTTCGGCGGCATCCGCGCCAGCGGCAGCTGCAACGGCCAGCCCTTCACCGCCCAGATCGAACGCCACGTCCTGTGGTACCGGGTCTCGCACAACGGGCTGGTGATCGAGGCCCAGGTGATGATCGCGCGCGCCGCCGACCTGCTGCGGGTGATGCCCTTCAAGGCGCCGGCCGACATGAGCAAGTTCCTGCTGTCGCCGATGCCGGGCCTGCTGGTGGACGTGGTGGTCAAGCCCGGCCAGGCGGTGCAGGCCGGTGAACGCCTGGCGGTGATCGAGGCGATGAAGATGGAAAACATCCTCACTGCGGTGCAGGACGGCGTGGTCAAGAGCGTGTTGGCGGCCA
>JANLZT010000290.1:0-10960 GCA_031366465.1 Betaproteobacteria bacterium
AGCCCGTTCGCGGCCTGCGAGGGCGCCCACCTGGTGACCACCGATGTCTGGACCAGCATGGGCTTCGAGGCCGAGAACGCGGCCCGCCAGAAGGCCTTTGCCGACTGGTGCGTGGACGCCCAGATGATGTCGCTGGCGCAGCCGGACGCGCTGTTCATGCACTGCCTGCCGGCGCATCGCGGCGAGGAGGTGACGGCCGAGGTGATCGACGGGCCGCAGTCGGTGGTGTGGGACGAGGCCGAGAACCGGATGCATGTGCAGAAGGCGCTGATGGAGTACCTGCTGCTGGGCCGGATTGGTTGAACACGTTGAGACGATCATGCAAAAAACTCTTCTGACCCTGGCCACACTGGCCGCACTGAACTCAGCCCACGCCGCTGAGCCAGTGGTCAAAGGCCCCGAAAGCGTCGCCGACTGGATGAGCGGCGGCAATGCCTTTATCGCCAGCAGCAAGGCGCTGGTGGACAACACCCGCCGCGCCAAGAACGTGATCATCTTCATCGGCGACGGCATGGGCATCGCCACCCAGACCGCCGCCCGCATCCACGAGGGCCAGTTGAAGGGACGTAGCGGCGAGGAGAACCGCCTGTCCTTCGAGACCCTGCCCTACAGCGCCTTGTCCAAGACCTATTCCTGGGACCAGCAGACCTCTGACTCCGCCCCCACCGCCACGGCCATCTTCACCGGCTACAAGGCCCGCGAGGCCATGCTGTCGGTGGACCACAGCACGGCGCGCTATGAGTGCGACGCGGCGGTGGTGGCCGCCAAATCGGTGCCCAGCATTCTGGAACTGGCCGCCGCCAACGGCCGCGCCACCGGGGTGGTATCCACCGCCCGGCTGACCCATGCCACGCCGGCCGCCACCTATGCCCACACGCCCTTTCGCGACTGGGAGGCCGACAGCGACATCAAGACCCCCGGCTGCAGCACCAAGGACATCGCCCGCCAGTTGATCGAGGCCAGCCCGGCGGTGCGCGCCAGCCTGATGGTGGCGATGGGCGGCGGGCGCGGCAACTTCCTGCCCAAGGCCGACGCCGACCCCGAATACCCAGCCACCAAAGGCCGCCGCAACGATGGCCGCAACCTGACCACCGAGTGGGTGGCCGGTCGGGGCACCGGCGCCGCCTATGTCTGGAACAAGGCCCAGTTCGATGCCATCGACCCGGCCAGCAGCGGGGCTGTGCTGGGGCTGTTCGAGCCCTCACACATGCAGTACGAGGCCGACCGCGCCACCGACCCGGCCGGTGAGCCGTCGCTCACCGAGATGACCGACAAGGCCATCCGCCTGCTGCAAAGAAGCGGCGGCGACAAGGGCTACTTCCTGCATGTCGAAGGCGGCCGCATCGACCATGCCCACCATGCCGGCAATGCCCGCCGCGCGCTGGTCGACACCATCGAGATGAGCAACGCGGTGCGCCGGGCGATGGCGCTCACCAGCGAGCAGGACACCCTGATCATCGTCACCGCCGACCACAGCCACACCTTCACCATCGCCGGCTACCCGCACCGCGGCAACCCGATCCTGGGCCTGGTCAAGCCGGTGCCCAACCTGGACGGCGCATCCACCAAGGTCTCGCTCGACAAGAACGGCCAGCCCTGGACCACCCTGGGCTATGCCAATGGCCCCGGCTACCGCGGCCCCGGCGCCCGGCCCGACCTGAGCAGTGTGGACACCACCGCGCTGAACTTCCTGCAAGAGGCCAGCGTGCCGCTGGAGAGCGAGACCCATGGCGGCGAGGACGTGGGCATCTGGGCGCGCGGCCCCAAGGCCTATCTGGTGCGCGGCAGCATGGAGCAGAACTGGATCTTCCATGTGATGCGGGAGGCCTTTGGCTTCTAGCCTGGCGGCGGTGGTGGCCGGCCCTGCACGCCGGGGCGGGCCAGGCCTGCCAGGCCGGCTGCGCTGGCTGGTCCGGGCGGCAGCCGGCCTGGCTGCGGCGGGCTGGGCGGTAGCGGCAATGGCCGGCGCTGGCGTGGCCAGCCCCGCTGCCACCGACCCGGCGCCTTTGCCGGCGCTGGCCGCGCAGTTCCGCGTCACGCTCAGCCGGCCTGGCCTGGCGCCACGCCAGCAGACCTGGCAACTGGTGCGCAGCGCCGACTTGATCAGTTGGCTGAAAGGCCCGGGCACCGAGGAGATCTGGCGCCGCGACGCCAGCGGCATTCGGCTGGCGCGGGTGATGCGCGCCGATCGGCATGTGATCGACTACAGCGCGGGCGAGCTGCGGGCGCTGGAGGTGGCGGTCGACTGGCTCGCGCTGGCCAGCTTGTTCCCCGCCGCCAGGCTGGCCCTGCTGAAGGCCGTGCCGTCGCCGCAGGGCCAGGGCCAGGGCAAAACCCAGCATTGGGTCGGCCGCATCGGTGCCGAGCAGGTCGATCTGCGCTGGGATCCGGTGGCGCAACTGCCGGTGCGGCTGGCGCGCAGCGGCCCCAGCGGCCGGGTGCTGTTCGAGCGCACGGCGCTGCAGGCCAGCATCCCGGCCCACTGGCCACAGCCCGGCGCCGGCATCGACGACTTCCAGCGTGTGGACGCCGCCGACTTTGGTGACATGGACTACAACCCGGTGGTCCGCAAGGCCCAAGCCCTGGACCAGCGGGCGGGCTGGCGGCGCGGCCATGCGGATTGAGGCTGCCGCGCAGCCGGATCAGCCCAGCACCGCCGCCAGCCGCAACCAGGACCAGTAAGCCGCCAGCACGCCGATGCTGTAGAGCACCGGCAGCCGCAGGCGCAGCGCCCAGGGCTGGCGCTGCACCAGGCGAACCAGCGCCCAGGCCAGGCCGATAGTGAGCAACTGGCCGATCTCGACCCCGAGGTTGAAGCTCAGCAGGGCCGTGACCAGGTGCTTTTGCGGCAGACCGATGGTCTGCAGCGCGCCGGCAAAACCCAGGCCGTGCACCAGACCGAAGATGAAAGCCACCAGCGCCGGCCAGCGCCGTGCCAGCGTCTGGCGCTGGCGCAGCGCCTCCGAGGCCACCAGCACGATGGACAGCGCGATGCAGGCCTCCACCGGCGCCAAACGCAGCGTCAACCAGCCCAGCGCGGCGCTGGCCAGCGTCAGGCTGTGGGCCAGGGTGAAGGCGGTGATGGTCCACAGCAATTGGCGCCGCAAGCCCACCAGGAACAGCAGGCCGATGACGAACAGCAGGTGGTCGATGCCGCTCAGGATGTGCTCGACGCCCAACACGGTGTAGGCCGCAACGATCTCGCCCAGGCCGCGCTGGTCATCGGCCGCGCCGTACAACTGCACCGTGGGCTGGGCGCCGGTGAGCGTGTAGACCCGGAACTGGCCATCCAGCCAGTGCACCTTGACCAGCGCGGCCGAGTAGCGCTGGCCCACGCCATCAACCGCCAGCGTGCCCTGCAGGCCGGCCGGGCCGCAACGCAGGCGGTTGCCGTCGGCCTGGCAGGCTGCGGGCCAACGCGGCGTCAGGTCCACTGCGCCGGCTTGGCGCTCATTGCTGGCGGTCCACTGCCAGAGGAATTCACCGTGCGCCAGCTCGCGCACCTCCATTTCGGCCATGCTCATCTCATGGGCGCTGGCCAGCATTGCGCACGACCCCAGAAAAATCGCCAGGCCGGCCGCCAGGGCCCAGCGCAGCAGGCGGCTCATGTCACTGCGGCCTCGGTCTTGATGCGGTACTTGCGGGCCAGTGCGCGCACGGCGGCGGTGCGCTGCTCGGCCATCACGGCATCGGTCCAGTCCTGCAGCACGACATTGCGCAGGACTTCGTAGGCTGCGGCCTTGGGCGGGGTGACGGCCTCCAGCCGTATCAGGCGCAGGCCGTCCCGGGTCGGCTGGGCCCGCCATTCGCCGACCGGCGCGGCGTCCAGCGCCTTGGCAAAGTCCGGGCCGTAACCTTCGACCAGGTTGCCGCGCGGCCGGCCCTTGAAGAGGCGCAGGCCGGCCTTGGCATCGCCGGGGGTGCCGGCGTTCAGCGCATCGACAAAGGCCCGGACCGTGGCCTCGCCGTTGTCGCCGGCCAGCACCGCCTCCTGGAAGTCATAGCGTGCCGGCTCGTCGTAGCGGGCCCTGTTCTCCTCGAACCAGGCGCGCAGCACCGCATTGTCCAGCGGCGGGCGCCGGGTGTTGGCATCGACGATGCTCAGCGCTTTGAAGATCACCCGCTCGCGGATCGCCGTGTCGCCCTTGTCCACGCCCAGGGCCAGGCCCTCGCGGTACAGCACCTCGTTGTCCAGCCACACCTGGCGCAAGGCCGTGAGTTCCTTGGCGTCAGGATCGCGGCCGCGCGCGGCCTTGAAGACCTGGCGGGCCTCGCTGTCGACCTCGGCGCCCATCACGATCTGGCGTGGGTCATCGCTGCGACCGACCAGCACATGGTCGGCCCCAAAGATCAGCGCGCCGAGGACGATGAAGTGCACCAGCGGCTCGTGCAGCCAGGCCGGCAAGGGCCGCAGGCGGCGTGCCGGCAGGTCTGGACGGGTGGCGCCGGCAGGCGCGGCGCTGGGCAGGAAACTCGACATGCGGGCCTTCCAGGGAGGGATCGGACTGTGAAGACTCGGTGGCAAAGCCGGACAAAAACTGTCGATCAGCGCACGCCAGCCACCGCCGTCGAACCCGTTACCTGCACATAGATCGGGTTGCTGTAGAACCACAGATCAGCCCAGGCCGCCACGTCGAAGCTCACCGCCTTGCGGCCAGCCATCGCGCCGTTGACATTCGGCAGCGTGCTGGTCGAGGTGGCCAGGTGCGACGGGCAACGGTTGAACTCGGTCGGCGTCACGCCGGGTGGCGCCGCCACCTCGCAGGGGATGCGCAAATTGGCGGGGTTGCCGGCATTGGTGAAGATGTCGGCCAGCGGGTTGCCGTTGGCATCGGTCTCATAGGGCACGTTGGCCGGCATATTGCTGCCGCGCAGGCGCACATACTGGCTGGCGGTGATCGCCGGGATCCGGAAGCTCATCTTCAGCAGGTCGCCGCCCGCAGCCGTCCAGCCGGTCTTGTTGAAGGTCTTGATGACGCCAGCGCTGTCATTGCGGGTGGCCGCAGGCACCGTGCTCAGCGGCTGGGTCTGGCCGAAGCTGGCCGAGGCCGGGTTGCTGTCCAACCAGCCGGCGTTGCTGGGCCAGGTACCGGCATAGTCCGCCGATCCCGGGGCCTTGTAGCCGGTGACCAGGCCGCGCACCACGTCGATGTGGTCCAGCACCGGCATGTCCAGCGGCTGGGTCACGCCGATCTGCAGCAAGGATGGGTTGGCGAACGAGTAGGGCGAGCTGCTCTTGCCCGACGGGTCGCGCGCGACGATGGCCACCACGATGTCGGCACCCGGGCGCACCACCAGCTTCTCGCCCATGGTGGCGCAGCCCGGCTGGTCGATGTCGGTGTTGCTCTGCGCCGCAGCCAGCGCCAGGGCCTCGACGGCGGCATTGCTGCGGGCGCCCGGGCCGGGGTAGGACACGCAGGCGATGAAGGCCAGGCGGTCGATCAGCTGGCCGCTGGCGGCAAAGTTGTTGCCGGTGCGCAGGCCATCGACGATGTGCTGCGGCGTCGTCTTGGCGCCGCCGTTGCGCACCAGGGTGTAGTTGCGCTGGTACTCGCCGGGCAGGAAGTCCTGCGTCGTGCGGCGGTCATCGGGGCCGAAGCTGCCGCGGTTGTGCCAGTCGGAGCTGGCGAAGAACCAGAAATTTCGGCCCTCGCCCAGCAGCGCGTCCCACAGGCCACCGACCTGGGCGCCATACACACCCGTGCCGCCGTAGGTGGTGGTGCCCACCGAGTCGGTCAGCACGCCCTGGATGGTCTGGCGATTGGGCTGGTATTCGCCCCGGTGCTGCGACGCGCCATGGCCCGGCTGGGTTTCCATGCCGAAGGCCACCCGCGGCGCGGCATTGTTGAAGTTGCGCAGGTGCTCGACGTTGAAGCCGTTGTTGCCGTCCGGGTTGAAGCGGCCGGCGCGCTCCAGGTGGGCCGGCACGTAGTAGCTGCCGTCCGGGTGATTGGCCGCCATCCACTTCACCGCCTCGACAGTCTTGGCATGGCCCTTGCTGCCGGTGCCCACACCGCTGCCCTGGCCCAGCTTCATGGCGGTGGCATTCCACTCCGGGACGCTGTCGTTCAGGCCACCGGCAAACGAGCAATCCCACTGGTTGGCGGTGCCGCGGCTGGTGTCAGTGTCGCCTCGGTCAAAGCAATACGACCATTGGGCCAGCGCGTTGGCATTGCCGATCGCGGTGTAGCGGCTGGCGCCGGGCACGGTGTTCGGGGTGGTGGGCAGCGATGCGGCGTTCAGCGATAGCGGCATCTGGCCGGTGATCACCGACATCGAGGTGTGCTCATGGCCGGCCACCACCGATTCCATGCCGATGAACAGCGGCTGGTCGCGCAGCGTGGCCAGGTACTCCATCACCGGGTATTGGAACTCCTGCAGCGACTGCCAGCGCCACATATTGGCAGCCGGGGCAGCGCCGCCAGCGGCCGTGCCCTTGGGGGCGATGGCGCCCGGCGTGGCGGTGTTCTGCCAGGTGGTGGTCGGGCCCTGGCCGGTGAACGGGAACACCGGCGTGTCGAGCGAGGCATCTTCGGTCAAGGAGCAGTTGCGGTTGCCGGTGCCGCCGTGGCCGGCTTGCACAAACCAGTCCAGGCCGAAGTTGCCGTCGGCCTTGCCGGTTGCCTTCTTGACCAGCTTGTGCATCGAGATCGAGCCGTCCGAGCAGGTGCTGTGGTTGTGGAAGTCACCGGCCACATAGGTGCCGGCCACCTTGGCGGCGTGGGCGATGGTGGGCGCCGCAGCCAGCACGAGGCTGCCGATGGCGACGACGGCCGCGAGGGCCACCGGGTGCTTGCTGAATCTGTGGGTCATGTCGACTGCTCCTGTTGGGGGTTTTGGAATGCCGTTGTGCGCAAGGCCTGGCGCGCACAAGCGGTCACTTCTCGAAGCATGCTAGGCAGCCACCGTGACCTGCGCGTGACGGATCGCACGCTGGCGTAGTCCGCAAGGCAGGCGGCCGCTGACCGCTCAGGCAAAGCGCTCGTAGTCGACCGACAAGGTCGCCTGCACGCTGCCTGACCGCTCGAACACCAGCGTCAGCGGGTATTCACGCGCCACCAGCAGCGCCTGGCGCAGGCCGAGCAGGCGGATGTGCGGGCCGGCTTCACTGAGCGTGATCAACTGGTCTGCCGGGATCGCCAGGTTCACCGGCCCGCCGATGGTCAACCCGCCCACCAGCCCACCCATCGCGGCCGACTCGGCCACCGGGCTTGCAACGCCGATCAGGCGGTCGGACAGGGTCACTTCGTCGAAACGCATGCAAACCATCGCGGTGGTGGCGCCAGGCGCCGAGGCCCGGGTCCAGGGATGGGTGATGCGCAGATTGGCAGCGTAGAACTCGCAAGCGCGCGCCGCCGGCAGCGCCAACAAGGTGCCGGCCGCCAGACCGGTGCGCAGCAGTTGTCGTCGGGCAAGCGGATGGCTCATGGCGGGGGCTCCGGCGATAGGGGTGACATGCAGTGCATGCTGGCCGCCCTTTGTGAAAGCTTGACGACAGGGCCGGCCCGGGTGTCGAACGGCGCAGCGCGCATGGTCACGCGGCTGTCGCAGTCGGCCGGCACACTGGCTGTGAATTCGACGGATGCAGGGCGCCACCGGCGCGCTGCTTTCGAACACACCCCCCAGGAGCCCCCCATGAAGCTGTCATCGGCCGCCGCCATCGCCCTGCTCTCTTCCACCCCGGTCTTCGCCGCTGCGCCGGCCTTCCTTGTCGATTTCGAGAAGCACTGGGACTACGCCAACGGCGCCGTCGATGGCTATTACAACGGCGGCACGGCCGCTGACGGCAGCAGCGGCAGCAACCTGGGCGTGGCCTTCATCGGCATGTCCGGTTTGTCCAACGACATCGCCTTCACCTACTACAGCTTTGCGCCGAGCCCGCTGGGCGTGGCCTATGTGTTCGACAGCGCCGCTTTCATCAACGTGGCCGCAGGCGTCGCCACCACCCTGTACTTCAGCTATGCCAGCCCGACGGCGGTGGCCGGCGCCCTCAAGGCCTATGCCGGCACCAATGGCACGGGCGCGCTGCTGGGCAGCATCGACCTGGCTGCCAACAGCGGTGCTGCCTACGACAGTTGGACAAGCAAGGCCTTCAGCTTCAGCGGCACCGCGCTGTCCTTCGACCTCGGCGCCAGCGCCAACACCGTGGCGCTGGACAACCTCAGCTCGGTGCCCGAGAGCAGCAGCCTGCTGATGATGCTGCTGGGCGGCGCCTCCGTGCTGCGCCTGGGCAGCCGCCGCCGCAGCGCCTGATCCGTCCGCATGGACGAGGTCATCCCGCTGTTCCCGCTGCCCTTTTTGCGGGCACCCGCTGCGTTGGACCGGCCGCTGGTGGCTGCGCTGGTCGAACACTTCGGCCGGCTGGCGCGGCATGACAACAACACCTCGCCGAGGCTGTCGCACACCGAGATGCTCAAGCCCGGCGACAGCCCGTTGTTCGCCCTGGCGGCGGCGTTGATCACGCCCAAGCTGGTGGATTTCGGCGCGCTGATGTTCGGCCAGCGCCTGGGCTGGTCGGTCAAGGAGATGTGGGTCAATGTGCTGGCCACTGGTGGCCACCAGGCCATGCACAACCACGCCAACAGCTTCGTCTCGGGGGTGGTCTACCTCACACCCACCCACCCGGGCGCGCAGACGGTGTTCATGAAGTCGCCCGGCGGATACGACTTCGCCTTCCGCAACGACCATGCCGGCACCGCGCCGGGGCCCTTCAGTGCCGACAAGTGGGTCAGCCCAGCACCTCAGCCCGGTGATCTGGTGCTGTTTCCCAGCTACCTGATGCATGCGGTGCCGCCCAACCCGGGCGAGCAGCGCATCACGATGGCCTTCAACGCCATCCCCACCCGGCTGGACTCCTGGGGCTACCAGATCAGTCTCGCCGGTTGAGCGACATTCACACCAGCCGCCAACGCCGGGCCTGGCTGCTGACGGGCGCCTCGGGTTTCGCCGGCCTGGGCTGCCAGGTGCCCTGGACCCAGCAACAGTCGTTGTGGCTGGGCCATGAGGCGGCCGCAGTGCTGGCGGTGGTCTCGGCCTTCTTCGGCGGCTTGGCGCTGGGTGCCGGCCTGCTGGGCGCGCGCATCCTGCGCAGCGCCCAGCCGGCGCGCTGGTATACGGGCTGCGAGTTGCTGATCGCCGGGTGGAGCCTGCTGCTGGCGCTGGGCCTGGCGCCCGTCGGCAGCCTGTTGCAGGCACTCACCGGTGCCCAGCCCAGCCCGGCCTGGCAATGGACGGTGGCCTTTGCCGGCAGCTTTGTTTCCTGCTGCCGGCCACCGCCGCGATGGGCGCCACGCTGCCGGCGCTGGACCGCCTGCTGGCCCAGCGGCAAGGGGGCGCCAGCGCGCTGGCCGGCCTGTATGCCAGCAACACCTTTTGCGCGGTGCTGGGGGTGCTGGCCACCGCCTTCTGGCTGGTGCCGGGCCTGGGCCTGCTGCGCACCGTGGCCGTCTGCGTGGCGGTCAACCTGGCCTGCGCCGCCGGCGCACTGCTGCTGGCGCGCGGCGCAGGCGCGCTCCAGCCAAGTCCGCCAGTGCCTGAGGCGCCGGCTGTCCATTCAACCGGCCTGCTGTGGCGCCTGGCAGCCACCGGCCTGCTGGGCATAGGCCATGAGGTGCTGGTGGTGCGCGCGCTCAGCCAGGTGGCCGAGAACACGGTCTACACCTACGCCATCCTGCTGGCGGTCTACCTGGTGGGCAGCGCACTGCCCTGAGAGGTGAGAATGCAGCCCCAGCATGAAGATCGCCGTCATCACCGACCTGCACGCCAACCGCGAAGCGGTCGAAGCCGTGCTGGAGCACGCCCACCGCCACAACGCCCAGCGCTGGGTGCTGCTGGGGGACTTTGTCGGCTACGGCGCTGACCCGGCCTGGGTGGTGGACCAGGTGCGCGCACTGGTGCGCCAGGGTGCGGTGGTGGTGATGGGCAACCATGACCAGGCGGTGGTGCGCGGCGCGTCGCCGCAGATGCGGCCCGACGCCCGCCATGTGGTCGAGTGGACCCGGGCCCAGCTCGATGCCAGCCAGCTCGACTTTCTGGCCAGCCTGCCGATGACCCACCGCGATGCCGACCAGCTCTATGTGCATGCCAACGCCTGGGCCCCCGCCGGCTGGGAGTATGTGCAGGGCCGCAGCGACGCGGTGCGCAGCCTGCAGGCCAGCGATTGCCGCTACCAGTTTTGCGGCCACATGCACGAGCCGCGGCTCTTCAACCTGGCGCGCACCGGCAAGGCCGGTGACTTCATCCCCACCGCCGACGTGGCGATCCCGGTGCCAGCGCACCGCCAGTGGCTGGTAATCCCCGGCTCGGCCGGCCAGCCCCGCGATGGCAACCCGGCCGCCTGCTACGCGATGTTCGACGATCAGCGCAGCCTGCTCACCTTCCACCGGGTGCCCTATGACGTCGAGGCCGCTGGCATGAAGATCCTGGCGGCCCGGCTGCCCCAACGCCTGGCGCTGCGCCTGGAGGACGGCCAGTGACGGCGCCCGGCGGCCCGGCCGGCACGTCAACCAGCACGTCGCCCAGAACATCCGCCAGCACGTCAGACAGCACGTCAGCCAACCCGCCCACCCGTGCCCTGCCAGACCTGCAGCCCGGCCGGGTGATCGACCGCTTTGAACTGGTGGCCAAGCTGCATGTGGGCGGCATGGCCGACATCTGGCAGGTGATCGAGGTCAACCACCAGGGTGACTCGCGCCTGCCGCTGGTGATGAAGGTGCCGCGCATCCAGGGCGGCGAGGACCCGGCCATCATCGTCGGCTTCGAAGTCGAGCAGATGATCATGCCGATGCTCTCGGGCCCGCATTGCCCCAAGTTCATCGCCCAGGGCGACTTCAGCCGCCAGCCCTATATCGTGATGGAGCAGATCCAGGGCCCGTCGCTGCGTCCGCGCCTGGACGAGGCCCCACTGGCGCTGGACGAGGTGATCGAGATCGGCTCGCGGGTGGCCAGCGCGCTGCACGAG
>JANLZT010000293.1:0-4146 GCA_031366465.1 Betaproteobacteria bacterium
GTCTACCAGGCCTTCAGCCAGGCCGATCAACTGGCGCGCTGGTGGGGGCCGGCGGGTTTCAGCAACCAGTTCGAGGCCTTCGACTTCCGCCCCGGCGGTGACTGGCGCTTCGTGATGCGCAGCAGCGACGGCAGCACCTTCAACAACCACAACGTGTTCGACGAGCTGCTGCCGGCGCAGCGGGTGGTGATCCGGCATGTCGGCGCACCGGACTTCGTGCTGACCCTGGCGCTGCAGTCCGAGGGCGGCTTGACGCGGCTGATCTGGCAGCAATGCTTCGAATCGGCCGAGATGGCGCAGCGCCTGGCCGCCGTGGTGGTGCCGGCCAATGAGCAGAACCTCGACCGGCTGCAACGCCTGCTGGCCGGCGTGGTGGTGGACGGCGGCTGATCGGGGCCCGCCGCCCTTTGGGGCTTTCAGCGCGGCAGCGGGCTGGCGGCGTCGCGCCAGGCCGTGCACAGCTGCACCGCCTCCAGCGCCTGCGCCAGCGCCCGCTGGCCGCCCTGGAAGCGAGCCGCGTGCGGCGCAAACACCGCGTCGATCTGGCGCGCCTCGTCGGCGCTGCAGCCTCGGCCGAAGGGGCTGGGCAGCCAGGCGGGCTCGTCGCGGCCCAGGCGCTGCACCAGCGCGGCATGCTGGGTTTGCACAAAGCGCAGCAGGTCTTGGCGGCTGGCGGGGTCGTCGGCCTGGGCACGCATCAGCGGGCCACGCGATTCGCGGATATCGAGCTGCGGGTGCAGCAGCAGTTGGCGGGCCCGCCCGGCCAGCGCCGGGGCGCGGAAGTGGCCCAGCGCCGTCAACAAATCTTGCCGCTCGGGCCGGTCGCTGCTGGCCAGCAGCGCGGCTTGCAGGGCCTCGTAAAGGGCCTCGTCACCGCCCAGTGCGGCGGCTTGCAAGACGGCCTCACGCTGGGCGGTGGGCAGGCTGCTGCGGTCGGCCAGCCAGCGCTGGGTGATTTGGATGGCCTGGGCGCGCAGCGCCTCATCCTGGCCCAGCTCGGCCAGCATCGGCAGCAGGCTGGCGCGCAGCAGGGTTTGGTCGTCGCTGTCCTCGGGCCGGGGCAGCCAGCCCAGGCTGCGTGCTCGCTCGCCCAGCGCGCGCTGCCAGCGGGCCGCGTAATCGGCTTGTTGGGCTGGCGCTATCAAGGGCCGGGCGGCGGCCAGCACGGCGGCGGCTTGCTGCACCACCCGGCGGTCAGCCTGCGCTGCCTGGGTTTCAGCCAGCGCAAGCATCTCGGCCAGCGGCAGGTCACCGGCCTCGGACAAGCCCTGGGCATCGTCCAGCGCGGCCAGGCGCTCGGCCACCGGCAAGCCCGGCTGGGCCAGCAGCGCGGCCAGGCCACCGGCGGCGTAGACCGGCCGGTAATAGCCCAGTCCCCCCTGGTTGGCCTGCACCCAGGCCGGGCAGCCGGCATCGGGCAGGCGGTGCTCGGCGTCGGCCTCGGTCAGCAGCAGGCCGCTGCTGCCGCCGGGGCTGCGGATCACCATCGGCAGTTGCCACTGCGCTGCGTCAGCCGGCGCGCCGCCGCTGCTGCCCAGGGCCAGCAGGCGCGACTGGCGCAGCCGCAGCCGGGGCGGGCCGCCGTCGCACAGGATGTCCACCGTCACCCGGGGGATGCCGGGCTGGTGGGTGAAGCTGCGCAGCGCAGCCGGCAGGCTGGGCTCGTCGATGGCCAGCGCGGCCGAGAAATCCGCCGCCGTGGCGCTGCCCCAGGCATGGCGCGCGATGTAGCGCCGCACCCCGGCGCGGAAGCGGTCCGGCCCCAGCCACTGCTCAAACATCGCCAGCACCGCCTGGCCTTTCTGGTAGGTGATGCTGTCCCACACATTCGCCAGGTCGTCCTCGGTGTTCACCGGCTCGGCAATCCGGCGGGTCGACTGCAGCCGGTCGGTGCGCATGGCCTCGCGGCGGGCCGTCACGGCAGCGCTGTCAAAGCCCCAGCCGGGCTGCAGCTCGGCGGTGATGCGGTCGCCGAGCCAGGACGCGAATGACTCGTTCAGCCACAGGTCGTCCCACCAGGCCATGGTCACCAGGTTGCCAAACCACTGGTGGGCCAGCTCGTGCGCGGCGATGGCCACATAGTCACGCTGGAAGCGCGGCGTCACCTGGCCCGGCGGCGCCAGCATCACGCTGCTGGCATAGGTGATCAGGCCGGCGTGCTCCATCGCCTCAAAGTTCACCGTCACCGGCACCGCCAGGCTGTCGAGCTTGGGATAGGGGTGGGGCTGGTCGAAAAAGGCCTCCAGGCGCTGCACGATGGCGCCGGTGCTGGTGGCGGCAAAAGCCCCATCCGCCGCCCGCCCGGCCGGGGTGATGACGCGCATCGGCGTGGGGCTGAAGGCCTGGCTCGGCGTGGCGCCGGCATCGACGATGTCAAAGGGCCCCACCGCAAACGCCAGCAGGTAGCTGGGCAGCGGCGGGGTGGGCTCGAAGCGCAGGGTCTTCCAGCCCGGGCTGGCGGCTGCCTGGTGCGCCACCGGCATGTTGGACACCGCCTGCAGGCCGTCGGGCACGGTCAGTGTCAGGGTCCAGGGCAGCTTCCAGCCAGGCTCGTCGAACAGCGGGAAGGCCAGCCGCGCGCCGGTCGATTCAAACTGCGTCATCGCATACCAGTGCCCCGCCTCCTGCTGGCGGAACAGGCCGTAGACATCCTTGTCCTGCAGGCTGCCGGTGAAGGCCAGCGTCAGCCGCGCCCCACCCGCCGGCAGCGGCCGGGGCCAGACCAGCTCGATGCTGCTGGCGTCCAGCCGGCGCACCTGGGCCGGCAGCCGGCGCGCGCCGATCTCGGCAAAGGCCTGCTGCACCGCCAAATCCTTGGCATGCAGGCGGATGCGGGCAGCCGGCTGGCGAAGAAGGATGTCAATGGCCACCGTGCCGCTGTGCCGGGGCTGGGCCGGGTCGAGCGTCAGGGCCAGCGCGTAGGCCTTGGGCTGGATGTCGGCTGGCAGGCGCATCGGCGGTGGCGTGGCGGCTGGCCGGCGGGCTGGCGCGATGGGCTGCGCCAGGCTGGGGGTGAGCGGCAGGCAGGCCAGGCACAGCAAGGCCAGGGCCAGGCGGCAGGGCAGGGATGTCAAGGGCGGCATGGGCCACGACTTTATCGGCACAGGCCGGTGTTGCGCTGTCGGAAATTCTTACGACTTTTGCAGAGCCCGGAAAAAATCGCTTGCGAATCAAGCCCTTGTGCGTGCGGCCCGTTACTTGCTCACACCCTTGCTGCACTCGGTGTTGCTGCGGCTTGTGCTGCCGGGCACCTGGCGACGCATCACCCTCCGGCCCAACGGCCGGCCACTTGTTTTGTTGCAGGAGGCACCAACCCATGACCCCCCAATTCAAACCCCGGCTGCTTTGCCTGGCCCTGGCGTCCTTGCTGGGCGTGGCCACCACGGCGGCCCAGGCCGCGCCTGCGGTGGTGCTGACAGCGGCCGAGAACCTTGCCGGTGCCACCGATCCGGGTACTACTTTGGCCACCACGCCGCCGGATTTCTTCCACAACGGCAGCAGCCTCACCGGCAGCACCTTCTTCCACACCTATGGCTCGCCCGGCGGTTTGACCTATTTCGGCGCCCGGGTCTCGGGCACCGGCACCTTCTTCGGCAAGACCTCGGCCACCTACACCAACAGCTTCACCAACAGCTCGGCGGTGGCGCAGTTGGTCAGCTTTTCCTTCAATGTCGATACCGGCCAGATCGGCGTGGCGGGCTCGGGCAATGGCTACGCTGACCTGCTGCTGAGCCTGGCCTTCGACGGCACGGTGGTGGCGCGCGAGCATGGCCACATCGGCTACACCGGCGGCGCCGCCACCTGCAACACCGGTGACCAGGATGTCGGCGTGCTGGCGGGCTACCTGGCCTGCAACGGCGGGTCGGCCACCGCCAATTCGGCCTTTGGCAGCAGTGGGTCCTACATCGCCACGCAGATACTGGCGGCGGGTGCCACGCTCAATGTCAGCTACTCGATCATTGCCGAGACCGCCGGCACCTTGTCGGGCACCGGCGGCACCTTGTGCAGCGGTGGCGCCAACCAGGGGGGTGCGCCCGTCAAAGGCATTGCCGCCCCCGACGCCCTGGTGGTTGGCCCGGGTGGCCCGTTTGTCCCGGGCGCGTCGGGCTGCATCGATTTCAACGGCATTTCGCGCTCCGGTGACCC
>JANLZT010000298.1:0-2381 GCA_031366465.1 Betaproteobacteria bacterium
GGACAGCCAGCTCGCCACGCTGGAGCCACCCGGCGCCGACGAGGCCGCGCTGATCCTCGACATTGGCCCCAGCACCGACGAGGTGGTGGCCGCCGCCCTGGCCGAACTCCAGCCCCAATCCCAATTCCAGTCCCACAGCCCCGCACCATGATCACCGCCCAAACCTTCCGCCTCGACGGCCGCCTGGCCCTGGTCACCGGCTCATCCTCGGGCATCGGCCTGGCCTTGGCGCGCGGCCTGGGCCAGGCCGGCGCCACGCTGGTGCTCAACGGCCGCGACGCTGGCAAGCTGGCCAGCACCGCCGCCACGCTGCGCGCTGAGGGCCTGCAGGTGTTCGAGGCCGCCTTCGACGTCACCGACGCCGCTGCCAGCGAGGCCACAGTGGCCCGCATCGAGGCCGAGATCGGCGCGATCCAGATCCTGGTCAACAACGCCGGCCTGCAGCGGCGCGGCGCCTTCCATGAGTTCAAGGCTGAGGATTGGGCCGCAGTGATGCGCACCAATGTCGACAGCATGTTCTATGTCGGCCAGGCGGTGGCCCGGCGCATGGTGGCGCGCGGTGCCGGCCGCATCATCAACATCTGCTCGGTGCAGAGTGAGCTGGGCCGGCCCGGCATCGCCCCGTATGCCGCCAGCAAGGGCGCGGTGAAGATGCTGACCAAGGGCATGGCCATCGACCTGGGGCCGCATGGCATCACCGTCAACGGCATCGGCCCGGGCTATTTCAAGACCGAGCTGACGCAAAAGCTGGTCGATGACCCGGCGTTCTCGGCCTGGCTGATCAACCGCACGCCCAGCCGACGCTGGGGTGAGGTGGAGGATCTGGCGCCGGCGGCAGTCTTCCTGGCCAGCGATGCCGGGCGCTTTGTCAATGGCCACATCCTGTACGTGGACGGTGGCGTGACAGCCACCCTCTGAGCCCATCGACGCCCACCATGTCAGCCGATTTCACCCAGGTCCTGCTGTTCACCGACAGCGACGGCCGTGCCCGCTTCCGCGAGCAGGTGATTGCGCTGAGCGAGGGCAAGCCGGCGGCGATGCTGTCGGCGCTGATGCCCAGTGGCGGCTGCCAGTTGCGCCGCAGCCCGCTGGGCTTCCGCAGCGAATTTCATTGCACGGTCGATCCGCAATGGGTCTTCATCCTGCGCGGCCAGATGCAGATTGGCCTGCAGGACGGCAGCTCGCGCAGCTTCGGCCCGGGCCAGCACTTTTACTCGGCCGACACCTTGCCGGCCGGCAGCTTGTTCGATCCTGCGGTGCACGGCCACTGGAGCCGCCAGGTCGGCCCCGAGCCGCTGGAAACCCTCTTCGTGCGGGCCTGACCGCCAAGCGCCCCGAGCGTCACCATGATCAAGAACGTGCACGGCAACACCGTCGACCAACTGGGCGAAGACATCGTCAGCGGCCACTACCCGGTGGGCGCGGCGATCCCGCCCGAGCCGCTGCTGTGCGAGGCCCTGGGCGTCAGCCGCACGGTGGTGCGCGAGGCCGTCAAATCGCTGGTGGCCAAGGGCCTGCTGATCACCGGCCCCAAGCTGGGCACCCGGGTGATGCCCGAGGAACACTGGAACTGGTTCGACCCCGACGTGGTGATCTGGCAAAGCAAGATCGGCTTCACCCGCGAGTTTCTGCGCGATCTGCAAGAGCTGCGCCGGGTGGTGGAGCCGGCTGCTGTGCGCCTGGCCGCCGAGCGCGCCACCCCTGAGGACATCGCCGACATCGAAACCGCCTACGCCGGCATGAAGAACGCCATCGACCACGGCGGCGACTACGTCACCCACGACCTGCGCTTCCACCAGGGCCTGCTGCGGGCCTGCCACAACCGCATGGTGGTGCAGATGAGCAAGGCCCTGGGCGCGCTGCTGCGCACCGCCTTTGAGCTGTCCACCTCGCGGCCCGACGGCCCGGCCAACTCGCTGCCGCTGCACCGGGCGGTGCTGGACGCGGTGATCGCGCGGGCGCCGGCGCGGGCCGAGAAAGCCATCCTGGTGCTGATCGACGGCGCCGGCGAGGACATCGACGCGGTGCTGTCATCACGCCGCAAGCTGCCGTCGCTGGCGCTGCCGGCGTCCCGCCTCAAAGCCCGCGCGGTGGCACCGCTGCCGCCCTGACCTGTCCTTCAACAATGCCCCTGGAAGCCCCATGAAAATCCTGATCACCGGCGGTGCCGGCTTTGTCGGCGCCCGCCTGGCGCGCAGCCTGCTGCAACGCGGCACGCTGGACGGCCGGCCGCTGCAGCGCATCGTGCTGGCCGACCAGGCCGCCGCCCCCGCCGACCTGCTGGCCGATGCCCGGGTGGAGGCCCGCATCGGCCCGCTGCTGGGCCATTGCCAGGGCCTGCAGGACGAGGCCTTCGACGGCGTCTTCCACCTGGCCTCGGC
>JANLZT010000329.1:0-2385 GCA_031366465.1 Betaproteobacteria bacterium
GCCGCCATGCCTTCTTTTTGATCGGCGGTGCCGAACAGCGCGTGGAACAAGCGCCGCTCGACCAGGATGCCGTCGTTCAAGCTGCCTTCAAAGGCCCGGTTGACGCATTCCTTGGCCGCCAGCACGCTGGGGCCGCCCAGCGCGCAGATGGCGGCGCCTGCGGCCAGGGCCTCGTCCAGCAGCTTGTCGGCCGGCACGATGCGCGACACCAGGCCGGCGCGCTCGGCCTCCAGCGCGTCCATCATGCGGGCGGTCAGCACCAGGTCCATGGCCTTGGCCTTGCCGATGGCGCGCGGCAGGCGCTGGGTGCCACCGGCGCCGGGGATGATGCCCAGCTTGATCTCGGGCTGGCCGAACTTGGCGTTGTCAGCGGCGATGACGATGTCGCACATCATCGCCAGCTCACAGCCGCCGCCCAGCGCAAAGCCGGCCACCGCAGCGATCACCGGCTTGCGGATGCTGCGGAGGGTCTCCCAGTTGCGGGTGATCAGGTCGCTGGTGTAGGCCGACACAAAGTCGTGCTGGGCCAGCACGCCGATGTCGGCACCGGCCGCAAAGGCCTTGTCGCCGCCGGTGATGACGATGGCGCCGATGCTGGCGTCGGCATCAAAGGCCTTGAGCGCGGCGCCCAGCTCGTCCATCAGCGCGTCGTTCAGCGCGTTCAGCGCCTTGGGGCGGTTGAGCGTGATCAGGCCGGTGCGGCGGTCAGCGTCGCCGCGCACATCGATGAGCAGGTTGTCGTAGGTCATGGGGCTTGTAAGGGGTGGGCAGGCCAAAAAGGCTGGCGCAGCCTACCGCAAATAGCGGCCGGTGCACGCCAAGGCCGTGGCCTCCCACGGCCCGGCAGATGGCACGGTTTGCACCGCTGTTCGGCCGATAGCGCCTGGCCCGGCACCGAACAATCTGGCAGCAGTGAAGCCCGGGAGCGTGACGATGGTCTTGCGTTTGATCAAAGGGCTGGTGCCCGTGGCCGCCGCGCTGTGGCTGGCCGCCTGCGGTGGGGGTGGCGGCAGCAGCAGCAGCAACGCTGGCATCGAGCCCGTGCCCACCGCGCTGGCGGTGGAAACCAGCGTCGACGTGACGCCCGCGCTGGGCGGTGTGTCGGCCGGGGTATTGGTCAGCTTGTTCGATGCCCAGAGCGGCGCCTTGCTGGCCAGCGCGGTGACCCAGCAGGTGCCGCTGGGCACTGCCCGCCTGACGCTGCGCGACTTCCAGGGCAATCTGGTGGTCAAGGTCGAGGGCGCACCGGGCGCCACCTACTACGACGAGCGCAGCGGCAGCGCCGTGCCCTTCCCGGCCGGCAAGCCGCTGCTGGCGGTGGCCAGCGGCATCGGCGGCGGCACCGCTGCGTCACTCGGTGTGACCCATCTGACCCATGCCGTGTCGGCGATGCTGGGCGTGACCGCCGCCAACTTCAGCGGCAGTGGCGGCTTTGCGCCGCCCGCCACGCCCCTCACCAGCGCCCGCCTCAACGCCAAGACCGACGAGCTGCTGGCCCACTTTGGCCTGACCCGCAATGACCTGGACCTGGCCGCCAAGCCGGTGGTGTTCGGCATCGACATGGTCGGCCGGCCGGCCGCCGAGCTCAAGCTGGCCGGCAGTGGCCATGCCTTGTCGCATGGCGCCTTGCTGACCGCGCTGGCCAAGACCATCCCGGCCGGCCAGGGCCTGGTGGATGCGGCCAACACCATCGCCGCCCGCGCCGCGCTGGGCACGCTCAGCAGCAGCGGCTACCTCGACAGCCTGGGCAGCCGGTTTCTGGAGGTGGTCAACGACAACCTGGGCAGCGGTGTGCCCTTGACCTTCAAGCCGGTGATCGGCCCGGGCGGCGCTGGTGCGGGTGCAGGTTCAGGCGGCAGCGCGGGCTCAGCACCCGGCGGCGGCGCGGGCGGTGCCGGCAGCGGTGGCAGCGGCGGCACGGTGGTAGGCGCCAGCCTGGAAGCAGCCTTCCCGGTGGGCCTGGCGGTGGGCTCGCCGACCGAGCTGGGCAGCGCCCCCAATGCGACCCAGGCCACGCCCCAGGCCGCGCGGGGCTGGTTCAGCCGCCTGTGGGGCGGTGAGCCGCTGCAGGCCGTGGTGGCCGAAGCTGTGGGGCTGTGGCTGCCGGCCGCCCAGGCGCAATCCAGCAACCCCAGCAACCCCAGCAACAGCAGCGGCCGCGAGCTGCTGCGCCTCTACCAGGACCAGCGCGCCATCGACGATCTGCTGACCGGCAGCATCACGCTGGGCCAGGCCCTGGGCCTGGCGTCGCCGGCCCAGCATGCGGCGCTGCTCCGCGACTTCATCGCCCCGGCCGACGGCCGCGCCCCCTGCTTTGCCCCCGCCGTGGCCTACCGCGACCATCCCGACACCCAAAGCAGCGCCGCCGACCACCACGGCAGCCTG
>JANLZT010000192.1:0-2776 GCA_031366465.1 Betaproteobacteria bacterium
GTTCGACATGAACGACGTGCTCGGCTTCAGCGCGAACTAGCATGACCGGCTTCGAGACTTTCTGGGAGCAGGGCGACGCGATCACCCGCGGGGTGGCGCTGCTGCTGTTGCTGATGTCCGTCAGCGCCTGGGTGCTGATCCTCTGGAAGGGCCGGGTGCTGACCGACATCGCCAGCAGCAGCGTGGCGACGGTGCGGCCGATGGCATCGGTCTCGGCCCAGAACTGCGCCAGTCCGTCCATGGCGGCGGCGGCGGCTCAGCCCAAGCCGAGCACGTCGTTCATGTCGAACAGGCCGCGCGCCTGGCCGGCCAGGAAGCGCGCCGCGCGCAAGCTGCCCTGGGCATAGCCGGCGCGGCTGCTGCTCTTGTGGCTGATCTCGATGCGCTCGCCGGTGCCGGCAAACAGCACCGTGTGGTCGCCGACGATGTCGCCGCCGCGGATGGCGGCAAAGCCGATGCTGGACGGATCGCGCGCGCCGGTGACGCCATGGCGGGCGTAGACCGCGCACTCTTTCAAGTCTCGGCCGAGTGCGGCGGCCAGCACCTCGCCCATCTGCAGCGCGGTGCCGCTGGGCGCATCGACCTTGTGACGGTGATGGGCCTCGATCACCTCGATGTCATAGCCCTGGCTCAGCGCGCGGGCGGCCTGGGCCAGCAGCTTCATCACCACATTGACGCCCACGCTCATATTGGGCGCCATCAGCAGCGCGATGTCGCGGCCGTAGGCGGCCACCTCGGCCTTCTGGGCGGCCGAGAAGCCGGTGGTGCCGATCACCGCCTTGACGCCCAGTTCGCGGCAGATCGCCAGGTGGGCCAAGCTGCCCTCGGGGCGGGTGAAGTCGATCAGCACTTGCGCGCCACCCAAGCCGCTGCGCAGGTCATCGGTGATGGCCACGCCGGTGGCTTGGCCGGCAAAGGCGCCGGCATCCTGGCCGAGTGCCGGGCTGCCCGGGATGTCGAGTGCGCCGGTCAGTTGGCAATCGTCAGCTACCAGCACCGCCTCGACCAGCATGCGCCCCATCCGGCCACTGGCGCCCGCCACCGCGATGCGCAAGGGGCCAGCGGTCACGACGGCTCCAGCGGCGGATAGCTGCGGGTGGCGCCCATCGGTGCTTGTGACTCAAGGGCTGGTTTGGCGGGCAGCGGCAGGGCCTTTTTCTGCTCGGCCGTCAATTCGAGGGTGGGCGCTTTGCCGGCGGCCATCGGCCGCGAGATCGAGGCCACAAACTCGCGCTCACCCGGCAGGTCGGGCGCCTCCAGGCGGTCCAGCACATCGCCCTTGAAGTAGGCCACCACGGCGCGGCGCTGCGGCTCGGTGCCGGGCCGGCGGATGGTGAAGACATAGTCCCAGCGATCAGCGTGGAACAGGTCGGTCAGCATCGGCGAGCCCAGGATGTCACGCACCTGGGCCCGGGCCATGCCAGGCTTGATCTGGGCGGCCTGCTCCTTGGTGACCACATTGCCCTGCACGATGTCCATCCGGTAGGGCGTGATCAGCCCGAGGAAGGTGTCGCCCGAGCTCAGGCTGGGCAGGGACGGCAAGGACGGCAGCATCGAGCAGCCGCCCAGGGCCAGCAGCAGTGGCAGCAGTGCCGGCAATGCGCCGCGACCTGCGGTTGAGAAGAGGTTCAAGGGCCCCGCCATGCGGTTGCGCCCCACAGCGGCAATGTCGCGCCATGACGGGCTGGATATGATCCGACGATTCTAGCCACCCACCCCAAACCGACCCCCCCGGTCAGGCCGCCCCGCGATGACGCATGCCGACGAACTCAAGAGCAGCGGTCTGAAGGCCACCTTGCCGCGCATCAAGATCCTGGAGGTCTTCCAGCGCAGCAGCCAGCGCCACATGACCGCCGAGGACGTGTTCAAGGCCTTGCTGATGGAGGACGCCGACATCGGCCTGGCCACCGTCTACCGGGTGTTGCTGCAGTTCGAGCAGGCCGGCTTGCTGTCGCGCAGCCATTTCGAATCGGGCAAATCGGTGTTCGAGTTGAACGAGGGCCAGCACCATGACCACCTCTTGTGCCTGACCTGCGGCCGGGTCGAAGAGTTTTTTGACGCCGAGATCGAGCGGCGCCAGCGCGCGGTGGCCTTGGCCAAGGGCTTTGAGCTGCAAGACCACGCGCTGGCGCTCTACGCGGTCTGCACCAAGCCGGCTTGCCCGCACCGCAACGCCTGAGCCGTAATGGCTGGCCCGGCCAGCCTGGCGTTTTCAGTCGGTCGGCTGCAGCATGGCGCGCTGGTGGCGCTCGATGAACTCCTGGTAGGTGTCGATGCCCCGCAGTTGCAGGATGGTGTTGCGCACCGCTGCTTCGACCAGCACCGCCAGGTTGCGGCCGGCGTCCACCGTGATCACCGCCTTGCGCACCGGGTGGCCCAGCACGTCTTCGTAGAGCGGCTCATAGGGCAGGCGCTCGAACTCGCGCTCCATGGTCTCCTTGCGCACCAGGTGGACGATCAGCTTGAGCCGCATCTTGCGGCGCACGGCGGTCTCGCCAAAGATGGCGCGGATGTCGAGCAGGCCGATGCCGCGCACCTCCAGCAAATTGAGCAGCAGCTCGGGGCAGCGGCCTTCCAGGGCGCTTTGCGAGATTTTGTAGAAATCGACCGCATCGTCGGCCACCAGACCGTGGCCGCGCGAAATCAGCTCCAGGCCCAGCTCGCTCTTGCCCAGGCCCGACTCGCCCGTCAGCAACACCCCCAGGCCCAGGATGTCCATGAACACCCCGTGCCGCGTGATGCGCTCGGCAAACAGCTGCGCCAGATAGGCCCGCAC
>JANLZT010000332.1:0-10614 GCA_031366465.1 Betaproteobacteria bacterium
TGCTTGACGCCGTCGTTGTTGTTGTCGCAGTAAACAAAACCGCTGATCGCCGAGCCCGCAGGCACCAGTTCACCAAAATTGTTGTCGGTGCTGGTCTGGCCAGCGGTCACCACGATGCCGCTGATGACCTCGTTGACCGTGGTGTTGCCACCGGTCGAGCCCGCAGTCTCCTTGCCGTCGATCTTGCCGGCCGGCTGCGCCGTCTCGGTCACGGTGTAGGTGCCCGGGCGCAGGCCGGTGAAGCTGTAGCTGCCGTCGGCGCCGGTGTTGACTGTCACATCAACGGCCTGGTTCAGATCGTTGCTGCCCGTCAGCCGCACCGGCACGCCGGCCAGGCCCACATCGCCGGGCTGCTTGATGCCGTCGTTGTTGGTGTCGCAGTAAACAAAACCGCTGACGGCCGCCGGCAGGATCTCGCCGAAGTTGTTGTCGCTGCTGATGAAGCCTTGGGTCAACACGATGCCGCTGATGACCTCGTTGAGGCCAGTGTTGCCGCCGGCCGTGCCCGCCGTCTCCTTGCCGTCGAGCTTGCCCGCCGGCTGCGCCGTCTCGGTCACGCTGTAGGTGCCCGGGCGCAGGCCGTTGAAGGCATAGCTGCCGTCCGGATTGGTGTTGATGGTGATGTCAACGGCCTGGTTCAGGTCGTTGGTGCCTTGCAAGCGCACGGGTACGCCGCCAAGGCCCACCTCGCCGGCTTGTTTGATGCCGTCGTTGTTGTCGTCGCAGTAGACATTGCCGCGGATCTGCGCACCCACCAGCTCGCCGAAGTTGTTGTTGACACTGTTGGCACCTGCCGCCAGCACCACATTGCTGATGACATCGTTCACAGCCACGCTGCCGCCGCTGCTGCCGGCGGTGTCCTTGCCGTCCAGGTAAGCACCGGGCTGGGTCTCAGTGACGGCATAGGTGCCGGCACGCAGGCCCATGAACTCATAGAAGCCGTTGACGTCGGTGACGGTGCTGCGGTTGACCGCATTGCCCAGGTTGTCAATGCCAGTGAGCACCAGCGTGACACCCGCGATGACCGGCTCGCCCGCGCCGCGCATGCCGTCGTTGCCGAAATCTTCGTAGACATAGCCCGACAAGCGCGCCGGGATGCTGACCAGGCCGGCATCCACGGTGTTGTTGGTTTCACCCGAGACCAGCGTGACTTGCGCGGTGATGCCCGAGACCACATTGGCGTCGGAATCGACCGCATCGTCGCCACCCTGATCGGCCACCGCAAAGTCATAGCCAGCGGGCTTGACGAAGCACACCGAGTAGGTGCTGGGGATCAGGCCGTTGAAGTGGTAGAGGCCATTGGCATCGGTGGTGGTGGTGGCCACCACGGTGCCCACGCTGTTCTTCAACTGCACCGTGACATTGACCAGGCCGACATCGCCAGCGTCTTGCACGTTGTTGCCGTTGACGTCCACCCAGACCCGGTCACCCAGGGACGCAAACTTGTAGAAACCAGAGTCGATGCTGCGATTGAACTCACCCGGCGCCAGCACCACCACGTTGGACAGCAGGCCGTCGCTGTTGACGCCCGAGGTGGCACTGCCGTCGGCCTGGCGCGGGCTGAGCGCGTCGTAGTTGCCCGGCATGGTGAACAGCACCTGGTAGCTCAGGCCGGGCATCAGGCCCTTGAAGCTGTAAGACCCGGCGCCATCGGTGGTGGTGGTGGCCAGCACCTCATTCGGGCTGATGAACAGGCCGTCGCTGTCCAGGTCGCGCACCAGCTTGACGGTGGCCCCGGCGATGCCAAGTTCACCGGCGTTCTGGATACCGTCGGCGTTGAGATCGTTCCAGACAAAGTCACCCAGCTTGGCCGCCTGGGTTTCAATGACCAAGGGCTGGGCATGCACACCCGACGCGCTGACCGGGTCAACAATCATGCCGATGGCCTGGCCGGCATCCGGGACAAAATTGTCATTGGCCAATGCCAGGTTGTACAGCGCATCAACCTTCAAGGCATCTTGCGGGCCCACATAGCCGGCAATCGGGTTGGAACCCAGCAGTTTCCAGATCGCGCCTTGCACCTCGCCGTAGGTATATCCCGTGGCCGGGCCGGTGTAATAGTTCAACAACCAATTCACGTTGTCCAGGTTGGCCGTATTGCCATGGAAGGCAAGATTGGCTTCGCCCGCAAACGAGAACAACTCGTAGCTCGAATAAACCTTGGCCGTGTAAGCCGCCGTGACATCGATCTGCACCGAGCGGTCCAGACACCAGGCGTCATAGACCTGCCCCAGGTAGGGGAAGCCGGGCGAGCTAGACGAGGTGACCGTCAAGTCCAGCAGGCTGGGCTCCAGCAGGACCCCCGGGAACGAGAGGGTGAAGGTGATGGTCGGCGGTTGGTACATCAGGGTCTCCAGTGAGAACTTAGGCATCCGTGCGCGCACGCAACGGACCAGTCAGCCCAGGGTCGGACGGCTTTCAAATGATCCCGCTGGCGGCCCGGCTTGGGCGCCGCCGCACGACCCATGGGCGGCAGCCGCGGCTCACCGCCCATACCCGGGAATCAATTGAAAATGGTCCTGAAATCCACAATCTGGGCGCTTGTTGAATCAACTGTTCAATCCACCTGGGAACCATCAAAATTTCGCCTTGAAAGGTCCCAGGTGGAAATCTGGCACAGCGTCATACCGGTTTGACGGCAAACACTGCGGCCAGGCGCCATCACTTCTTGAAAAAGCGCGCCACCAACACCGCGCCGACCAGGCCCAGGCCCACCAGGGGCAATGAGCTGGGTTCGGGCACACCGCAAGCGGGCAAGCCGGGCGCGCCGCAGGGGTCGGCCAATGCGGCACCGCAGGCCACAAAGAACAGCCCGGCAGCGCTGCCGAGGAATTTGCTGATGGATTTCATGATTACTCCGTTTTTACCAGATTTAGAACAAATATCGCCGAAATTAGCGAATGTGCATTTGCTCACCTTATCGCGTGAACATTCATTTTTAGCAATTTACATGCCAAAAGCAGGCAAGCCTTACGAATCAACGATCTACCGATGCCTCGGTGGCCAGCCACCGCCACACTGTAAAGATCACCGACAGGTCGGTCAGGGCGGTATCGGGCGAGACGCCAAATTGCCAAAACCAGCCTACGGTGGCTTGGTGAAAACCCAAGCCGCGCCAAAATACTGACAAACGATGCCGTGGCGGCAAATACCCGAAACAAACGCTGCGAAACCAGCCACGGCGGCCGACCACCTTCACGACCGTCCGATCCGAGTGTCACCCACGCATGGGCCTGGCGCACACCCCTAAGTTGAGCACTTTTACACGATGTATTCTTTTTATCGTTTAGTTTCGGCCGCGATCACCTAACAGCGCGCTCGACGGTGCTGCGGGCAAACCCGAGGGCCGCTGCAAGCCTCAGGGGAATTGGCGGTAGGCCTTCAGCGCGCTGCTTTCGGGATCGGTAGCCTCACCCAGCAGATTGAGCTCGCTGAGCGCAGTGGGCTCGCGGTGGCCCTTGCGCGAGTAGAGCTTGTGCTGGGCCGCCGACGGCAAATCGGTGATGTTGATCACCTGGCGGCGGATCAGCGCGTCGATCAGGTCTTCGAGCACGCGGATGAAATCCGCGTCCAGTTGCACAAAGCCTGCGGGCACTTGGCGGCCAATGAAGGCCTGCACTTGCTCGTGGCTGTCGTCCAGCCAGTCTTGCGCCAAGGGCTCGGCGTGGCGGTGCAGGCTGACCAGGGCCCCTTGGGCATCTCGACGCACATATGGCATGCCGCCACTGTAGGCCGCTGGGGCGCGGCCAATGCGCGGATGTGGTGGTCGCAAACAGCCCATTTTGCGGGGCTGGGGCTGGATAGAATCGACCCATGCCGTCCTGCCTGGCCCCCCGCCACCGCCCCTGCTGGCCTGCCGCCACCCAGCGCCAGACCACGCGCGACCGAATTCAGCGCTCACACGCCTGACCGGCCACGGCTTGGGGCGCCGCAGCCACGCTGCCGCCCCGTGTCGCACCCCCTGCGAACCCCGCCCCCTTACGACGAGCGCGCCCTGCTGGCGCGAAGCTGCCATGACCGAGCCGACCTCTCCAAACGCTGCCACTGCTGCCGCCACCACCGCCGCTGCAACCGTAGCTGCCACTGATTACCGGGCCACGCTGAACCTGCCCGACACACCCTTCCCGATGCGCGGCGACCTGCCCAAGCGCGAGCCGGGCTGGGTCAAGCAGTGGCAGGACGAAGGCCGTTACAAGCGCCTGCGCGAGGCCCGCTGCGGCGCGCCGAAGTTCATCCTGCACGACGGCCCGCCCTATGCCAATGGCCAGATCCACATGGGCCATGCCGTCAACAAAGTGCTCAAGGACATGATCGTCAAGGCCCGCCAGCTGGCCGGCTTTGATGCGCAATATGTGCCGGGCTGGGATTGCCACGGCCTGCCGATCGAAAATGCGATCGAAAAAAAACACGGCCGCAAACTCAGCCGCGACGACATGCAGGCCAAGAGCCGCGCCTATGCCACCGAGCAGATCGCGCTGCAGAGCGCTGATTTCCAGCGCCTGGGCGTGCTGGGCGATTGGGAGCGGCCCTACCGCACGATGGACTTTGCCAACGAGGCCGGTGAGCTGCGCGCCTTCAAGCGGGTGATCGAGCGCGGCTTTGTCTACCGTGGTTTGAAGCCGGTGTACTGGTGCTTTGACTGTGGCTCGTCGCTGGCCGAGTTTGAGATCGAGTACGCCGACAAAAAAAGCCAGACCGTGGACGTGGCCTTCTTGTGCGCTGAGCCGGCCAAGCTGGCGGCCGCGTTCGGCTTGGGCCCACTCGACAAGCCAGCCTTTGCAGTGATCTGGACCACCACCGCCTGGACCATCCCCGCCAACCAGGCCCTGAACCTGAACCCAGCCTTGGAATACGCCTTGGTCGATACCGAGCGCGGCCTGCTGATCCTGGCGGCGTCGCTGGTGGACAAGTGCCTGACCCGCTATGGCATCAGCGGCACGGTGCTGGCCGCCACGCTGGGCGAGAAATTGGGCGGCATCAGCTTCCACCATCCGCTGGCGGCGGTGGACGCCGGCTACGACCGCCTCAGCCCCATCTACCTGGCCGACTATGCCACCGCCGACGACGGCACCGGCCTGGTCCACAGCTCACCGGCCTACGGCGTGGATGACTTCAACTCCTGCCGGGCCCACGGCATGCGCACCGACGACATCCTGAACCCGGTGCAGGCTTATGGCAGCTACGCGGCCGACTTCCCGCTGTTCGGCGGGCTCAACATCTGGAAGGCGGTGCCGGTGATCATCGAGGCGCTGCGCTCAGCCGGCCGCCTGCTGGCCACCGAGGCCATCAGCCACAGCTATCCGCACTGCTGGCGCCACAAAACGCCGGTGATCTACCGGGCCGCCGCGCAGTGGTTTGTGCGCATGGACGAAGTGAATGGGTCCAACGCGGGCGTTTTCACCAAGGACAAGGCGCCAAAAACCCTGCGCCAGATGGCGCTGGAGGCGATTGAGCAAACCCGTTTCTATCCCGAGAACGGCCAGGCCCGGCTGCGCGACATGATCGCCAACCGGCCCGACTGGTGCATCAGCCGCCAGCGTAGCTGGGGCGTGCCGCTGCCCTTCTTTCTGCACCAGGAGACCGGTGAGCTGCACCCGCGCACCATGGACATCCTGGACCAGGCGGCCAACCTCGTCGAGGCCGGCGGCATCGAGGCCTGGAGCCGCGCCACGGCCCAAGACATCCTGGGCAGCGAGGACGCGCCGCACTACCGCAAGAGCAGCGACATCCTGGAGGTCTGGTTCGACTCGGGCTCGACCTTCTGGCATGTGCTGCGCGGCACCCATGTCGAGGCGGTGCCCGGCGACGCCAGCAACCTGGGCCACCACGATGTGGGCCCCGAGGCCGATCTCTACCTGGAGGGCCATGACCAGCACCGCGGCTGGTTCCACAGCTCGCTGCTGCTGGCCTGTGCCATCTATGGCCGGGCGCCCTACCGCGGCCTGCTGACCCACGGCTTTACCGTGGACAGCCAGGGCCGCAAGATGAGCAAAAGCCTGGGCAATGGCATCGAGCCCCAGGTGGTGAGCCAGAAGCTGGGCGCCGACATCATCCGGCTGTGGGTGGCCGCCAGTGATTACTCGGGCGACATCACCGGTGACGACAAGATCCTGGCCCGGGTGGTGGACAGCTACCGGCGCATCCGCAACACGCTGCGATTCTTGCTGGCCAACATCAGCGATTTCGACCCGGCCACCGATTCGGTCTCGCCCGAGCAGTTGCTGGAGATCGACCACCATGCACTGGCCCGCGCCAGCGCGCTGCAAAACGAGATCCTGGCCCACTTCGAGGTTTACGAGTTCCACCCGGTGGTGGCCAAGCTGCAGGTCTATTGCAGCGAGGACCTGGGCGCTTTCTACCTGGATGTGCTCAAAGACCGGCTCTACACCAGCGCGCCCAAGAGCGTGGCCCGGCGCAGCGCGCAGACCGCGCTGTGGCACATCACCCAGGCCATGTTGCGCTGGATGGCACCCTTCCTGAGCTTCACCGCCGAAGAAGCCTGGGGCGTGTTCGCGCCCGGCCTGGGTTCGATCTTCACCCAGACCTACTGGCCGATGGTCACGCCCGATGCCGCGCTGCTGGCCAAGTGGCAGGCCATCCGCGAGCTGCGCGAGGCGGTGAACAAGGCCATCGAGGCGGTGCGCAGCACGGGTGGCCTGGGCTCGTCACTGCAGGCCAATGTGGTGGTCACGGCGCCGCCCGAGGCCCATGCGCTGCTGGTGTCGCTGGGTGAGGGCCTGAAGTTCGTCTTCATCACCTCGGCGGTGACGCTGCTGGCGGGCCAGGCGCTGGCGATCAGCGTGACACCCGCCACCGCGCCCAAATGCGAGCGCTGCTGGCATTACCGCGACGACGTGGGGGTGGACGCCGCCCACCCCTTGATCTGCGGCCGCTGCACCAGCAATCTGTACGGCGAGGGTGAAGTGCGCAGCGTGGCATGAACCAGGCCCGCTTGCGGCACTGGCTGGCCAGCGCGCCGCTGCCGGCATGCGGCCCATCCACCGGTCAGGCCGGCCGGCACCCGGTATTTGTCAGTTTGGCCCGCCGCTCCGGGGTGGCAGACTGCGCGATGTGACCCTGCCCACCACCCTCCCCGCAGGCCCGCAGCGGCCCTCCCCATCTGGCCTGGGCCTGCGCAAGCTGGCCGCCGCCGCGCTGCTGGCCCTGCTGGCCGCAGCCGGCCTGGTAGGCACAGTCCTGCTGGGCATTCGCCTGCTGGCGCTGCAAACCAACCCCAGCCTGCCGGCCACCGAGCCGATCACGCCGCTGGAGGTGCACCGCGCGATGCAATTGCTGCAGCGCCACGACCCGCGCGGCAAGCTGCCCGGTATCACCCGCCAGGTGGCCCTGGCCGACCGCGACCTGAGCCTGCTGGCGCTGTACGCCGCCAAGCGCCTGGGTGAGCCCCGCACGCGGGTGCAGCTGCACCCGGGCTGGGCCCAGCTGCAGGCCAGCCTGGCCGTGCCCGAAGCCGCCACCGGCGGCTGGCTCAACATCGACCTGCGGCTGGCTGAGCGCCAAGGCCTGCCCGAGATCGAGCAGCTCAGGCTGGGCCGGCTGGCACTGCCGGGCTGGCTGGTGCGCCCGCTGCTGCCGCCGCTGGTGGCGGCGCTGCGGCTGCAGCCCCAGGCCGAGCTGGTGCGCCGGCTGGTCAGCCAGATGCACTTCCAGCCCGGCCAGCTGAGCGTGGCCTATGCCTGGCCCGACGACCTGCAGCGCACCCTGGCCAGCGGCCTGATGCCGGCGGCCGAGCAGTCGCGGGTGGCGGTCTACCGCGAGCTGCTGGCGCAGATCACGGCCGCCCCGGTCGCTGCGGCGCTGGTCGTGCCCGTCGCGCAAGCCGGGACGCATGCCGGCCAGGCACCCCGTGCGGCGTCGGCGCCGCGTGAGCTGTCGATGGCGCAACTGCTGCCGCCGGTGTTTGCGCTGGCCCGCCAGCGCTCGGCCGACAGCGCCACCGCCGTGCTGGAAAACCGCGCCGCGCTGACCGCGTTGGCGTTGATGGTCAACACCGTGCCGATCGCGCCGCAGCGCCCGCCGCCGGGCGCCGCCGCTGGCCGCGACCCCGGCTTCAACGTCACGCTGCTGGGCCGGCAGGACACGCCGCTGCATTTCCTGATCTCGGCCGCGCTGTCGGCTGAGGGCGGCGCTGCGCTGGCCGACGCGGTCGGCCTGTACAAAGAGTTGTCCGACTCCCAAGGCGGCAGCGGCTTCAGCTTCAATGACCTGGCCGCCGACCGGGCCGGCACCCGGCTGGGCCGGCTGGCGGTGCGCGACCCGCTGGCCTTCCAGGCCCGCCTGGCCGCCGGGGTGCAAGAGGACGACCTGATGCCGGGCGTGGCCGACCTGCCCGAAGCCCTGACCCAGCCTGAGTTCTTGCGCCGCTTCGGCGGTGTCGGCGGTGTGGCCTACCAGCGCCTGCTGCAAGACATCGAGGCCCGGCTGGACCGGCTGGCGCTGCTGGCTGCCGGCCAGTAGGCGAACACGCCAATCGGCCTGCAATGCGGCCCGGCGCCGGCCCGGGTTCGGCCCCATCCTGACTTCACGCCCATCATCCTGGCCGGCACCCAGTCACTGTTCGTGGTCACCACGGCGGCCAGCGGCATCAGCTCGGTGCAGGGCCTGGTCAGCGCGGCCAAGGCCGGCGTCAGCGGCGTGGAGGTGGGCACCTGGAAGGTTTGCTGAGCCCCAAGGGCCTGCTGGCGGACGTCGTCAAGGCCCTCAACGGCCACTTCAACGAGATCCTCAAGATGGCCGATGTGCAGGGCCGCATGACAGCGCTGGCGCTGCTGCCGGTGGGCGGTGAGCCGGCGGCGCTGACCCGGCTGATCACCGACAACTTCACGCGCTACGGCCGTGTCATCAAGGACGCCGGCATCCAGGCTGATTGAGGGCTTGCGCGTATGAGCGCTTGAGGCCCGCGCCAGGCTGACCCCGGCGCGGCCTGCGCTCAGTGCGACGCAGCCGACGCTGCGGCCGCCGCCGCCGTCGACGCCGCCTCGGCCTGCGGCGCGCTGACATCGTGTTTCTCGCCGCCCATGTCGATGTTGCCGCCCGACTTCTTGAGCACGAACAAGGCCACGGCCGCAAACACGATGAAGGCGATGAAGAGTTTCCACATGGCAAGTCCCCGGATGAAAGTGAAGCCGTCAAAAAAAGCCGGGCGCACTGGGCGCCCGGTTGCTGGGGTCAGGCGCGATCAGTCACGGGCGTAGATGTCCACGTCCTTGGTCTCGCGCACAAACAGCAGGCCGATCACGAAGCACACCGCCGCGATGGTGATCGGATACCACAGGCCGTAATACATATTGCCGTTCTGGGCCACCATCGCGAATGTGATCGACGGCAGCAGGCCGCCAAACCAGCCATTGCCGATGTGGTAGGGCAGGCTCATCGAGGTATAGCGAATCCTGGTCGGGAACAGCTCTACCAACATCGCCGCGATCGGGCCGTAGACCATGGTGACGTAGATCACCAGGATCGTCAGGATGCCGACGATGGTCCACCACTGGCCGCCCATGAACTCGATCGGCTTGGCCTTGGCCGGGTAGCCGGCGGCCTTGAGGGTGTCGGCCACATCCTTCTTGAAGGCGGCGATGGCCTTGGTCGATTCCTCATCAAACTTGTGGCCGCCGGTCAGGGTTTTGGCGGTGGGCGGGGTGATCTCCTTGTCGCCGATCTTGATGGTGGTGGCGGTGCCAGCGGGCACTGCCTCGTTGCTGTAGCTGGCCGAGCTTTGGGTCAGCGCGCGCTTGGCGATGTCGCAACCCGACAGGAAGTCAACCTCGCGGGCCACCGGGCTGCCCTGGAAGGAGCAGGTGGCCGGATCGGCCTTGACGCTGATCTGGGCCGTGACCTGGGCCTTGGCCAACTCGGGGTTGGCCGCGCCGGTGAGGGCCTTGAACAGCGGGAAGTAGGTGAGCACCGCCAGCAGCATGCCGGCCAGGATGATGGGCTTGCGGCCGATCTTGTCCGACAGGGTGCCGAAGATCACGAAGAAGGGCGTGCCGATGATCAGCGACACCGCCACCATGATGTTGGCGGTGGCCGAATCGACCTTGAGCACATTGGCCAGGAAGAACAGTGCATAGAACTGGCCCGAGTACCAGACCACGCCCTGGCCCATCACCAGGCCGAACAAGGCCAGTATCACGATCTTGGCGTTCTTCCACTCGCCGAAGGATTCGGTCAGCGGCGCCTTCGAGACCTTGCCCTCTTCCTTCATTTTCTTGAAGGCGGGCGACTCGTTCATCGACAGCCGGATCCAGACGCTGACGGCCAGCAGCAGGATCGACATGATGAAGGGGATGCGCCAGCCGTAGTCGGCAAAGGCGGCCTCGCCCAGAGAGGTGCGCACACCCAGGATGATCATCAGCGACAGCATCAGGCCCAGCGTGGCGGTGGTCTGGATCCAGGCGGTGTAGGCACCGCGCCGGCCCTGCGGCGCATGCTCGGCCACATAGGTGGCGGCACCACCATATTCACCGCCCAGGGCCAGGCCCTGCAGGATCCGCAGGCCGACCAGGATCACCGGCGCGGCCACCCCGATCGAGGCGTAGTTGGGCAGCACGCCGACGATGAAGGTCGACAAACCCATGATCAGGATGGTGACCA
>JANLZT010000338.1:0-4882 GCA_031366465.1 Betaproteobacteria bacterium
AGCGCCGCCACACCGCGCTTCAGGCCCTGTTTGCGCAAGGCGCCCAGCAGCGTGACGACGATGCGCGCGCCCGACGCGCCGATCGGGTGGCCCAGGGCACAGGCGCCGCCATGCACATTGACGATGTCGTGCGGCAGGCCGAAGTCGGCCATCGCGGCCATCGTCACCGCCGCGAAGGCCTCGTTGACCTCCCACAGGTTGACGCTCTTGGCGTCCCAGCCGGATTGCTTCAACACCCGGTTGATGGCGCCGGCCGGCGCGGTGGCAAACCACTGCGGCTCTTGCGCAAACACGGCTTGGGCGGCGATGCGGGCGATCGGCGTGGCCCCCATCTGGCGGGCAGTGGATTCGCGCATCAGCACCAGCGCGGCGGCGCCGTCGGAGATGCTGGACGCATTGGCGGCAGTGATGGTGCCGTCCTTCTTGAAGGCCGGCTTCAAGCCCGGGATCTTGTCGAGCTTGGCCTTGCGCGGCTGCTCGTCCATCCTGACCACGCTGTCGCCGGCACCTGCGGCGCCAGCCGCAGACCCCGACTTCGCGGCCAGCGTCACCGGCGCGATCTCCCAATCAAAACTGCCGTCCTCGTTGGCCGCGCGCGCCCGGCTGGTGGAGGTGATCGCAAACTGGTCCTGCGCCTCGCGCGTGAAGCGGTATTTGTCAACGCAGGCTTCAGCAAACACCCCCATCGCCTTGCCGCGCTCGTAGGCGTCTTCCAGGCCGTCCAGCGCCATGTGGTCAAACATTTGCGCCGCGCCGTAGCGCACGCCCTTGCGGGCGAACACCAGGTGCGGGGCGTTGCTCATGCTCTCCATGCCACCGGCCACCACCACGTTGGCGCTGCCGGCGGCCAGCATGTCGCGGGCAAACATCATCGCCCGCATGCCGCTGCCACACATCTTGCTCAGCGTCACCGCACCGGCGCTGTCGGGCAGGCCGGCGCGGCGCATCGCCTGGCGGGCCGGCGCCTGGCCCTGGCCGGCCATCAGGCAGTTGCCCATCAACACCTCGTCGATGGCATCACCGGGCACACCGGCACGCAGCACGGCGGCCTTGATCGCCACCGCGCCCAGCTCCCAGGCGGCGAGCGATGAGAACTCACCCAACAGGCCGGCGATGGGGGTGCGGGCGGCTGAGACGATGACGATGGGGTCGGCCATGGGGGCTCCGGTGAGGTTCAGAGGCCGCCATCATCGGCGCAAATGACAGGCGCCGCTGCCTGATCTCCTCAACCTCCCAGCACCGCGCCCCAAGCCCTTTCAGGCGGCTTTGGTCAACTTGCCGGCAATCAGCTCGGAGACATACGCAAAGGCCGTCCCCAGCACGATGGAGAGGAGGGTCGGCAGGATGGCATCGACCGGCGCCATGCCTTTGAGCAGGATCAGGCCGGCCACGCTGGCAAAGCCGTAGACGCTGGACGGGATCGTCGACAGCAAGGGCACATGCGCCGCCAGCACCAGCAAGGCCGCACCGATGCCCACGGCCACCGGCGCCGCCAGCGCGCCCAGACCGCCCAACTGGCCGGCCAACATCACCGAGCCCATGCCGACCACGGCACCCAGGCTCATGCAGACCACGGTCTTGACCGCGCCGTCCTTCTTGCCACCACAGTGGAAGAAGCTGGCCCAGGCAATGAAGGCCTGCCAGATTTGCACGTTCAACGCCGCCAGCGGGCCGAAGAACAGCCAGGTGGCCACAACAGCCAGCAATCCGATCGAAACAGTCAGCGCAATCAGCACGGTCATGGGATGTCTCCAGATTTGGTAGGTTGCGCACGGATGCTTGGCCGGCGCAGGGTTTTATGAAACGTCTCCTGGCATTGCCGACAGGGGTGGGCCGGCCAAAGTAGCCCGGGCGGGTGAACCCGATGCGCAACGCGGCCAGCCTGCGGGGCCGGTAGGCCCAACCAGGCCGCGCTACCCCAGCCACCGCAGTATTCGTGCCGCAAGCTGCGCGAAATTGGGGGGGGCGGCCCTCCCCAGCAGGCGGCGACCATTTCGAGGTAATTACCCGGGGTCGTCAGTGCCTCATTTCGAGGGTCGATGATCGAAAACCCTGACCCAAAGTCGCTCAGGGTTTAGACCGGGTGGGGCCGGACCCGGCATCCACTCGGCGAACGCCTTGTCTGCCGGGCGGCCCGCCGCTGCGCCCGACCGATGGTCTTGTCAACCCGGCTTTTCGGGGCAACTCACCGCAAAGCGCTTGTGCGCGTCGTAGGGGAAGACGTCGTGCACATGGCCGGCCAGGATGCGGTCTTTGTGGCCTTGCCAGAAGGCGGCGTCCAGCAGGTCGGCATGGTGCTTCATGAAGACCTCGCGCACCGCCGGGTTGCCCAGCAGAAAG
The DNA here is from genome assembly GCA_031366465.1 of Betaproteobacteria bacterium. Taxonomy (GTDB): domain Bacteria; phylum Pseudomonadota; class Gammaproteobacteria; order Burkholderiales; family Burkholderiaceae_C; genus Pseudaquabacterium. The sequence continues at coordinate 2,341 of JANLZT010000338.1, forward strand.
GGGCCGAAGGTCTCGGGGAAGACGTCTCGGGGGCCGACGCTGTACCAGACCTCGCCCGACATCTCTTCTTCCTCGTTGCGCGGCGTCGGCACGCGGCGGAAGTTGCAGTCGGTGATGTACTCGATCTCGTCATAGTCGTAGAACACCACCTTGCCGTGGCGGGTGACGCCAAAGTTCTTCCACAGCATGTCGCCGGGGAAGATATTGGCGGCCACCAGGTCTTTGATGGCATTGCCGTACTCCTGCACCGCATGCGCCAGTTGCTCGGGCGTGGCGTCCTGCAGGTAGATGTTGAGCGGGATCATGCGGCGCTCGATGTAGAGGTGGCGGATCACCAGCACGTCGCCGTCCCGCTCGATCTGGCTGGGGCAGAAGTGCTGCAGCTCGGCCATCAGCGCGTCGCTGACGCGCACCCGGGGGAAGGCCACGCTGGTGTACTCCAGCGTATCGGCCATGCGGCCGACTCGGTCGTGGGTCTTGACCAGCAGGTATTTGCGCTGGATCAGCTCTCGGCTGGTGTCTTTTTGCGGCGGGTAAAAATCCTTGATTACCTTGAACACATAGGGGAAAGACGGCAGGTCAAACACCAGCATCACCATGCCCTTGATGCCGGGCGCGATGCCAAAGTTGTCGCTGCTGTGGCGCAGGTGGTAGAGAAAATCGCGGTAGAAATGGTTTTTGCCCTGCTTCTGCAAACCAAGGGCTGAGTAGATCTCACTGCGCGGCTTGCGCGGCATCAGGCTGCGCAAGAACTGCACATAGGCCGACGGGATCGCCATATCCACCATGAAGTAGGCCCGCGCAAAGCTGAACAGCATCAGCAGATCGTCCTCGGCAAACAGCGCGGCGTCGATCACCAGCCGGCCATCGTCGGCATGCAACACCGGCAAGGCAAAGGGTGTCTCGGCAAAGCCATTGACGATCTTGCCGATGATGTAGCCGCCCTTGTTGCGGAAGAACATCGAGCTCAGCACCTGCAGCTGGAAGTTGGCGCGCAGCCGCACGTTGTCGCCCACCCGCTGGCGCAGCGCGGCCAGCACACAGTCGATGTCGCGGCCCAGGTCTTGAAATGGCCGCTGCAGTTGAAAGTTGTCAACGATGCGCAGCAGGGTCTCGCGCAGGCTGTCGCGGCTGGGGTAGTAGGCCCTGTAAGTGGGCAGCGAGGTCGGCTCGTCGTTCTCGATGTACTCGGTGCTGATGGCCGGCCGCACAAACAAGAAGGCGTTGCGAAAGTAGCTGTGGTGCAGGATCTTGGTGGTGACCGAGTTGAAGAAGGTCTCGGCCAGCTCGGGCTGCTGGTGGTTGGTGAGCAGGCCGATGTAGTGCAGCTTGACCTGCTGCCAGGTGTCGTCCGACAGGTGGGCGGTGTCGAACTCACGCTGCAGCCGGTCCACCGCCTCCTTGACCCGGATGTCGTAATACTCGATGCGCTCGCGCTGGGCGCGCTGCTGGCCATGCCAGTCGGCCAGCTCAAAGCGGCGCTGGGCCGCGCGGTTGGTCTCCGAGAACAGCCGGTAGTGGCGGTTGAAGCCGTCCAGCAGGGCCTGCGCGATGTCGTAGGCGTGGCTGTCGGTCAGGCGGTGCGGGAACATCGGCGGGCAGCGGCCATCAGGGGGCGCTGGCTGCCGCCGGCCCGGCGGCCACAGCCGCTGCAACCGCGACAGGCACCCCGGCCCCCTCAACTTGCACCTGCTGCTGCCGGTAGCGCAGCTTGACCAGCGCCAGCGCGGTGTCATAGGCCAGGCCCACCTCGTCGGCCGAGCTGGCGGTGATCTGCAAATCCTCCAGCAGGCCGTTGTGCAGGCCGTAGACCCAGCCGTGCACCACCACCGTCTGGCCACGCTGCCAGGCGTCACCCACCACGGTGGTGCGGCAGACGTTGCGGGCCTGCTCCAGCACATTCAACTCCACCAGCGCGTTGACCCGCAGGCTGGGGTGCAGGCCGGCCAGAAAGCCCTCGTGGGCGTCGCGCACGTCCTGCACATGGCGCAGCCAGTTGTCGACCAGGCCGGCGCGCTGGTTGGTCATGGCCGCGCGCACGCCGCCGCAATTGCTGTGGCCCACCACGATGATGTGGCTGACCTGCAGCGCGTCCACCGCGTACTGGATCACGCTGAGCGCGTTCAGATCGCTGTGCACCAGCACATTGGCCACGTTGCGGTGCACAAACAACTCACCCGGCAGCAGGCCCACCAGGTCATTGGCCGGCACCCGGCTGTCGGCGCAGCCTATCCACAGGTATTGCGGCGTCTGCTGCTGCATCAAACGGGTGAAAAAGCCGGGCTCGCGGGCTTCGGTGTCGGCCGCCCATTGGGCGTTGCGCTGGAACAGCTCTCGCAGATCGGTGCTCATGGGCGCTGGCTCAGATCAAAGGGTTGCGGTGCGCTGGCTTGCAGCAAGACCGTGGGTGGGGGCTTCACATCGTCTCGGCAAAGAGTTCGCGGCCGATCAGCATGCGGCGGATCTCGGACGTGCCGGCACCGATCTCGTAGAGCTTGGCATCGCGCCACAGCCGGCCCAGAGGGTAGTCATTGATGTAGCC
>JANLZT010000345.1:0-5566 GCA_031366465.1 Betaproteobacteria bacterium
GAGGGCATGCTGGAGAGCGAGCTCAACGCCGCCGCCGCCGGTGGCGTCACCAGCCTGGTCTGCCCGCCTGATACCGACCCGCCGCTGGACGAGCCCGGCCTGGTGGACATGCTCAAGTTCCGCGCCCGCAAGCTGTCGCTGTGCCGGCTGTTCCCGCTGGGCGCGCTCACGCGTGGCCTGGCCGGTGAGCTGCTGACCGAGATGGCCGAGCTGACCGAGAGCGGCTGCGTCGGTTTCAGCCAGGCTGAGCGGCCCATCACCGACACCCTGGTGCTGCAGCGCGCGCTGCAATACGCCGCCACCTTTGGCTACAGCGTCTGGCTGCGGCCGCAGGACGCCTGGCTGGGCCAGGGCGTGGCCGCCAGCGGCGCGCTGGCCACCCGGCTGGGTTTGTCGGGCGTGCCGGTGATCGCCGAGACGGTGGCGCTGCTGACGATCATCGAGCTGGTGCGCAGCACCGGCGCCCGGGTCCATCTGTGCCGGCTGTCGTCGGCCGCCGGGGTGGCGCTGCTGCGCGCGGCCAAGGCCGAGGGCCTGGCCATCACCGCCGATGTGTCGATCAACTCGCTGCATTTGACCGATGTCGATATCGGCTATTTCAACCCGGCGATGCGCCTGACGCCGCCGCTGCGCCAGGGTGCCGACCGCGCCGCGCTGCGCGCTGCGCTGGCCGACGGCACGCTGGACGCGCTGGTGTCCGACCACAACCCGGTGGCCGCGGACGAGAAGAACCTGCCCTTTGGCGAGGCCGAACCCGGTGCCACCGGGCTGGAGTTGCTGCTCAGCCTGGCCCTCAAGTGGGGCCAGGACAGCGGCCTGGCGCTGCCCGCCACGCTGGCCTGCGTCACCAGCGGGCCGGTGCGGGTGCTGGGCGACGCGCTGGGCTCACTGGCCGCGTCGGCCGGCCAGTTGGTGGTCGGCGGGGTGGCCGACCTGTGCGTGTTCGACCCGGCGCAGACCTGGGCGGTGCAGCCGCAGGCCCTGCTCAGCCAGGGCCGGCACACGCCGTTTGCCTTTGAGGCCACCGGCACCGCGCTGCCGGGTCGGGTGCGCGCCACGCTGGTGGCGGGCACCGTGGCCTACGAGGCGGCGGCCGGGCTGGCCGGCCGCGCTGACCCGCACTGACTCGCACAGACCCCACACAGATGCGCCGCCTGGTCGCCATCTGGCGCATCGCGCGCCTGCTGCTGCATGTGCTGTACGGCATGGCGCTGATGGCGCTGCGTTTCCGCTGGCTCGATCAGGCTGGCCGGCAGCGCTGCATCGGCGCCTGGTCGGCCGGCCTGCTGCGGGCGGTGGGGGTGGGCCTGCGGGCCAGCGGCAGCCCCCAGGCTGGGCCCAGCCTGCTGCTGGCCAACCATGTGTCGTGGCTGGACATCGCGGCCCTGCATGCGGTGGTGCCGCAGGCCCGTTTTGTGTCCAAGGCCGATGTGCTGGCCTGGCCGCTGCTGGGTTGGCTGATCCGCGGCGCCGGCACGCTGTTCATCGAGCGTGCCCGCAAGCGCGATGCGCTGCGGGTGGTGCATGCGACGGCCGACGCGCTGCTGGCCGGCCAGACGGTGGCGATCTTCCCCGAGGGCACCACCGGCCCCGGTGCGCTGCCGCTGCCTTTCCATGCCAATTTGCTGCAGGCGGCAATTGCCACCGGCAGTCCGGTGCAATTGGCGGTGCTGCGCTTTGCCGATGCCCAAGACCGCTTCAGCCCGCAGGTCGAATTTGTCGGCGCCACCACCTTGCTGCAAAGCCTGTGGCGAGTGGCCCTGGCGCGGCGGCTGGTGGTGCATGTTGATCTGCTGGCGCCGCAGGCCAGCCGGCATGCCGACCGGCGCGCCCTGGCCGCTCAACTGCGCCAGCAGGTGGTGGCGCAACTTGCGCAATGAGTGCGGCGTGCGCATTCATTGGGCGACGGCGCGGACCGCCGGGCCGGGCCGGCGTCGTCCAAACCGGCGTAGAGTGATTGCAACCCAGCAGGAGACCCCACCATGATCCCCGGCATGCTGCTGGCCTTCGATGACGAGCAACGCAGCGCCCAGGCGCTGGCCCGGCAATTGGCAATCCCGCTGGCCCTGGTGCAGCGCCATCGATTCCCGGACGGTGAGTTGCGCCTGCGCCTGCCGCCGCTGCTGCCGCCGCAACTGCTGCTGATGCGCGGCCTGCACCAGCCCAATGACAAGCTGGTCGAGTTGCTGATCGCGGTGCCGGCGGCGCGCGCCCTGGGTGCGCAGCGCATCCTGCTGGTCAGCCCCTACCTGGCCTATATGCGCCAGGACATCGCCTTCACCCCGGGCGAGGCGGTCAGCCAGCGCCACATCATCGCGCTGCTGGGCAACCAGGTGGACGGCCTGATCACGGTTGATCCGCACCTGCACCGTATCCAGTCGCTGGGCGAGGTGATGCCCGCCGGCTGCCAGGGCGTGGCCCTCAGTGCGGCCGCGCTGCTGGGGGCCTGGGTGGCGCAGCGGGTGCCGCAAGCGCTGCTGCTGGGGCCTGATGAAGAGGCCCTGCAATGGGTGGGCGAGGCTGGCCGCGCCCAGGGCCTGGACTACGCCGTCTGCTGCAAGCAGCGCCTGGGTGACCACCAGGTGCGGGTGGCGCTGCCCGACCTGCCCGGGTCGGCCTTTGTCGGCCGCGCGGTGGTGCTGATGGACGATGTGGCCAGCACCGGTCGCACCCTGGTCGAGGCGGCCCTCGCGGTGCTGGCGGCGGGCGCGGCCAGCGTGGACGTGGCGGTCACCCACGCCTTGTTCGTCGGTGATGCGATGGCGCAGTTGCAGCGCGCCGGGGTGCGCCATGTCTGGAGCACCGACGCGGTGCCGCATGCCAGCGCCGTGGTGGCCCTGGACGGTCTGATTGCCAGGGCTGTTCGGGCTTTCTAGGGCCGGTCGGCGCCTTTAAAGTGGGCCCCTGGCAATACCGAACGGCCCGGGCTGAGGCTGAGCGAGGGGGCAAGCGCGATGGCAATCGATCTGCTCCGGCTGGTGGGCGACCAGATCCAGGTCGGCCAGGTCCTGCCCTTTGGCATCCGTGATGAATCCGGCAAGCTGCTGCTGGCGCGCGGCCAGGTGGTGGCCAACCAGGGCCAGCGCGACGGCCTGCTGTCGCGCGGCCTGTACGTCGATCACGATGATCCACTGCCCGGCGAGACCGAAGCCGGCAGCGAGGCCGGCGGCGTTGCGCGGCCGCGCAAGCTCACGCTGTTCGACCTGTGGAAGCAGACCACCGCCCGGCTGGACGCGCTGCTGTGCGGTATCGACCAGCCCGGCTTCCCGCAGCGCTGCGAGGGGTTTGCCAGCCAGTTGATGGCCCTGATTGAGCGCGATCCGGACATCGGCATCTACCACTCGGTGCGCCAAGACCCGCACCGGCTCAGCCTGTACGGCCTGAACCATGCACTGCACTGCGCGCTGGTCTGCCAACTCGCGGCCACCCGGGTGGGCTGGCCCGCCCTGCGGGTGCGCACGGCGGTCAAGGCGGCGCTGACGATGAACCTGGCCATCGTCGAGGTGCAGGGCCGCTTTGCCACCATGGGCCGCTTGAGCGAGGCCCAGCGCGCCGAGATTCGGGCCCATCCGCAGGCCGCGATGGACCGCTTGCAGGCCGCCGGGGTGGACGATGCCGACTGGCTGGTGGCGGTGCTGGAGCACCATGAGCGCCCGGGTGGTGGCGGCTACCCCCAGAACCTGCAGCAGACCGGCGAAATCGCCGATCTGTTGCGCATGGCCGATGTCTTCATGGCCAAGATCAGCCCGCGCACCGAAAGGCCGATGTTGTCGATCCAGGACGCGGCGCGGCAGATGTTTGCTGAGGCCAAGGGCAGCCCGATGGCCGCGGCCATCATCAAGGAATACGGCATCTACCCGCCGGGCAACTTTGTGCAACTGGCATCGGGTGAGATGGCGGTGGTGATCCGCCGTGGCGCCACCGCCCACAGCCCGATTGCCGCAGCGGTGACCGACCACCACGGCATCCCCATCGTGCGCACCCCCCAGCGCAACACCGCCGAGCCGGCCTATGCCATCCGGTCCCTGGTGACCGACAACAAGACCTTGCTGCGGGTGCCGCCCGAGCGGGTTTATGGCCTGGTGAGCTGAGCGCCCGGCTGGCGCCGCCCTAGTACTGCGTTTCACCAAACCGCTGACACGAAATCGCGTCTTCGTCCGCCATGCGTCGTTGCAAATCCTCGCCATAGCTACGGCTATGGCTGCGGTTTGCGCCTAGCCTGACGAACGAATCCATCGATTTCATTTGTAAGCAGTTTGGTGAAACGCAGTACTAGGAAACGGCCGCTGCTTCGGCCCAGACGACGTCGATGTCGCGCAGGCCCAGGCTGCCGGCCCCATGGGCCAGCACCGACAACAGCTGGCTGGTGCTACCGCTGCTGGGCAGCAGTTGCACGCTGGCGCCCTTGGGCGTGGCGGGCACCGGCACGCGCTGGCTGTCGCCGTCCAGGTTGGCCCACCAGGGCGCCAGCGGCTGGTCTTTGGGGGCGCGGCCGATGCGGCGCAACCGGCCGCAGGCGTCGAGCACGCCGGCCGGGGTGCTGAAAGCCGCCGGCAGCGGCCGCCAGGGGCCATTGGGCGGACCGCGCCGCAACTCGCAGCCGGGCGCGTCGCTGCGCCGGGCCAGCGCCCAGCTGAGGCTGCCGCGCGAGACCAGCAAGGCGGCCCAGGGCGGGCTATGGGGGTCGATGGGCACCGGCTTGGCAAAGTTGACGGTGACCCAGGCCTCGGCGCCGGCCGGGCTGCTGGCGGCCAGGGTCAGCGGCTCACTGGTGGCGCCGGGCAGCGGCTGGTCGGGGCCGTCAATGCCGTGGCGCCACAGCACCACCCGCAGCTCGGCGCCGTCAGCGCCCACCGCCAGCGGCAGGCGCAGGCCGGTCAGTTCGGCCAGGCGCGGGCCGGCCGGCAGGCGCACGGCCGCCGCGCGGTCAGCGTCGAGCAGCAGGTCGGCCAGCGGCGTAGCAGCCGCAGGACCGGCCCCACCGGCCCCACCCGCCCCACCTGCAAGGGGCGGCACCAGCGCTGGCGCCGGCCCCTCGGGCGGCAGCACCCGGTCGGGCCCGGGCGTGGCCAGGGCGGTGAAGCGCAGCTGCTTGACCCGTTGGCGCTGGCCCGGGGCCGGTGCCGGCAGTTGCAGTGCCAGCGTCTGCCGGCCCTCGGCAGCAAAGACCAGGGTGGTGCTGGTGTCACCGGCAAACTGCTGGCGCGTGATGCGCCACAGCTCGGTGCTGGCGGTGGTCAGGCTGAGCACGCCGGGCACCTTGGCCGACAGCGTGATGTCGAGCGTCAGGCTGTCGGTGGCCAGCGGGTCGGCCAGCAGGGCGTTGAGGGCGTCGGTCAGTGACACCAGGCGCTCGCCGTTCTTGTTGAAGCTGTCGTAGCCCAGGGCCTCGCTGTTGTTGGCCTGGGCCGGGCCGTTGTGGGTCCAGACCGGTGCGCCGTCGTTGATGCGCAGGGCCAGGTCGGCGGGCAGCTCGGGCAGCTCCAACTCCAGGTCGCCGCCGATGGTGCTGGCATTGGCGGCGGCCGTCACCGTGACCAGCAGCCGCTCGCTGCGCACCTCGGCG
>JANLZT010000351.1:0-1543 GCA_031366465.1 Betaproteobacteria bacterium
GCCTGCGGCCCTCCTCCTCTACCTACATCAGCCGGCCACCCGGCGCCCTCGGCCCTGCGCCTTGGGTGGTGTCTTCGGGCCTTTCAATGCGCGCGCCACCAACGTAGTGGAGCGTCGTGACGGGCTGGCGTGTTCTGCGCAAGTAAAGGAGGAGCCGGCGGCCGCGTTCGGCCGACGGCGGGGGACATGGAGCAGAACACGCCAGCCCGGCGCGGCGCTCTCGCTCAAACCGTTGTTGAACGACCGCATTCAAGCAACCCAGCAAAGTCCGCAACGAGCCCGAACCTGTCCCCTTAGCCTCGCGCAGTCAAACCCAAATCCGAATCACCCCACCAAGCTACTGCAGCCAGCCCGCCAGCCCGGTGCCCAGTGACAGCAGGGTGGCATTGGTCTGCTGGCCGTCGTGCAGGGCGTTGACGTACTGCACCCGCAGGTTGTAGTGGTCGTTCTCGGCGCCGATCACATCGAACAGTGATCGCCGGCCCAACTGCTGCCACTGCTGCAGCGTGAAGTTGCGCAGCCGGTCGCTGTCGCGCAGCACCAGGCCCACCCGGCGCAGCCGGTCGAAGGCCGCCATCACCTGCTCATGGGCTTCGACAATGCGCTGGCGGCGCAGCTCCAGCACCTCTGAGCGCTGCAGCCGGGCCGCCTCGGCGCGCTTGCGGGCGGCCTGGATCGAGTGGTCGATGCCGGCATTCATCAGCGGGATGCTGAGCGTCACCCCAGCGCTCAGGCTGGCATTGCGGCTGCTGTTGACGCCGGTGCCCAGGGCCGCGCTGCCGCCCAGGCTCCAGCCCACCTGGGGTTTGCCGGACGCCTCCACCGCGCGCGCCATCTCGCGCAGTGCGGCTGCATTGGCGTCGAGCTGACCGATCTCGACCGATCGCTCGGCCGCAGCCAGCACATCGGGCAGCTCGGGCACCGCCAGCAGCAGGGTGCTCATGCCCTCGGTGCCGGGCAGGCCGTCACCGACGATGCGGCGCAGCTTGGCCTCGACCTGGCGGGCCTGCGAGGCGGTCTGGGCCTGCTGCAGCTCGGCTTGCTGCAACTGCTTGCGGGCCTGCACCAGCTCACTGGTGCGGCCCTTGTCGGCGCTGACGATGGTGTCCAGCGCTTCGACCAGGCAGCCCATTTTGCGCACCTGCTGGCCATAGATGGTGGCCTGCATGCGGTAGCGGCTGCGCTCGAAGGCCAGCGAGATGGTGGTCAGCGCGATCTGCTCTTGGGTGCTCAGCAGGCCCATGCGCGCGGCCTCGGCCTGCTGGCGGCGCCAATCGACGATGCGGTCGCCGCGGCCGCCATCGAACCAGGTCTGGCTCAGCGAGACGCCGGCCCGGGCCTGCAACAAGGCGCTGGATTCGGGCCCGCTGCCACCGGTCAGGCTGGGGTTGACCGAGCCGGTCAGCGCGGCCATTGGCTTCTTGGCCGCGCGGGCTTCTTCGACGTCCTGGTCGGCGGCCTCGGCCAGCAGGCGGGCCGCACCGATGCCGTTGCTGCGCAGCACCGCGTCCTGCACCAGGGTTTGCAATTGGCGGCGTGGCGC
>JANLZT010000391.1:0-2151 GCA_031366465.1 Betaproteobacteria bacterium
GACGCGCAGCGCGGTGAAGCCATCAAAGGCCACTTGGTGTTTGCACCGGCCAAATACTTGAGCAACCAGCAGTTGAAGGACCACGGCATCGACTACGCGCCGCTGCCGTTTGCCTTGTACCGGGAGGGTTGAGCGATGGCCGATTTACACGGCAAACTGACATTTCAGCTCGGCCGCCTGCGCCAGGCGCTGGCCAGGCCGCACTCGACGAGGCGGTGGCGAGTGACTCGGGGGATAAAAAGTCGCGCGACTCGATCTTGCTGAGTTTTGTCTTTACCTTCGAGATGGCCTGGAGGAGCTTGAAGGTGGCGTTGGCAGTGCGTGGCGCCGACGCACCCGACTATGCCGCTGGCACCCTGAAATCTGCCTTTGCTGCGCGATTGATCAGCGATGCAGACCTGTGGATGGATTTGCGCGATGCCCGCAATGAGGTCAGCCGCGCTTATGACCAGGACAAAGCCATCGTGATCGCCAGCCTGGTACGCCAGCGTGCGCTGCAAGGGTTCCATGGCTTGCTGGATCGGCTGCAGCGCGATGACGATTGAAGTGCTGGAAGCGACAGCACAGGCGGCGCACTTCGGGGTGTCACCCGGGGCGGTGCAGCGCCTGGTTCGGCTGTTTGAATCCACGCCCGGCTTGGCTCGCGTCTGGATCTTTGGGTCACGGGCCCAGGGTTTGCATCGGCCGGAGTCCGATATCGACCTGGCCGTCGATGCACCTGAATTCAATGAAGTGGCGTTCCTCACGCTCAAGTTTCAAATTGAAGACATGGGCCTGGTTTACCGCACCGACGTGGTGTGGCTTCAGCAGGTCGTGGGCCCCGTGTTTCGGCAGCAAATCGACCAGTACCGCCAGTTGTTCTGGGCCCGGGTGGCGGAGCCGCAAGCGGCGGGCCGCGTGAATCTGCCGGCGATGGGCACCGAGCTGAAGCCCTTCCAGGAAACCGTGCTGGCGCGCATGGCCGACTACCTGCTGGAGCTGAAGCAGCAAGCCGCCCGGGCCCTGCCCGCGCTGACCGCCTTGCGCGCCATGGAGGGCACCGACGACGATTTGCTGCGCGCCGCCGAGGACTACCCGCGCAAGGTGTGGGCGGCGTTGAAGGCCCGCCGATTGTTGCCGCCGGCGTTTGAAGACTTGCCGCACTCCAGCCGCTTTGACGGTGCCGGCCGCGCCATCCCCAATGTCTGCCTGAAAGTGCCCACCGGCGGTGGCAAGACGCTGCTGGCTGCCGCCTGCGTGGCGCAGGTGTTCAACACCTGGTTTGTGCGCCACACCGGCCTGGTGTTGTGGGTGGTGCCCAATGACGCGATCTACCAGCAGACGCTCAAGACCCTGAGCAATCGTGGATGTGCAGCACTGGAGCGATTGGCAAAGCTGCCTGGCCGCTGCGGTGCACCGCCTGGACGCCTTGCAGCATGAGGCCGAGGCCCTGCGCGGTGAGACGGCGCGCTATATCCGGCCCATCCTGCTGGTGCAGGTGGAGCGCACCGGGGCTGATCTGCGCGACGCCGGCTTCATCCACAGTGAAGACGCCCGCGCCTACCTGCTGCAATTGGGCTTGCATGAGCGGCAGATTGCGATCAAGACGGCCGACAAGGACGAGCTGAAGGCACCCGAGAACATCGACCTGCTGAGCCCCTTGTGCGAGGTGCGGGCAATCATCACCAAGCAGGCCTTGCAGGAGGGCTGGGACTGCCCGTTTGCCTATGTGCTGTGCGCGCTGGCGGCCGGGCGCAACCCGGCGGCGATGACCCAATTGGTGGGGCGCATCCTGCGCCAGCCGCAAGTCACCAAGACCGGCCGCGCGGCCTTGGATGCCTGTTGGGTGCTGTGCCACGACGCCCGCACGGCGGACGTGGTGAAGGCGATCAAGGCATCGCTGGAGAGCGAAGGCATGGGCGATTTGGCGCTGTCGGTGACCGGTGGCGCGTTGGCGGCGCTGGCCGATGCCCCCGTGCCGCAGGTGCGCCGCGCTGATTTGGCAAAGCTGCGGCTGTTTGTACCGCGTGTCACGGCCGTGGCGGCCGATGGTCAGCGGCGCGAGCTGGTCTACGAGAGCGATGTGCTGGCCAGGGTGAATTGGGACGCCGTGCAGGTGGCGGCCTTGGCGGCCGCCTGGGCACCCAATGCCGACAACCCCTTGGCCGAGCA
>JANLZT010000320.1:0-3399 GCA_031366465.1 Betaproteobacteria bacterium
TGGCCAGCGTGGCCCAAGTGGTGGTGGGCCGGCTGCTGGACCGGGTGCCGCTCAAACGCCTGCAACTGGTCATCGTGCTGATGCAGGCGCCGCTGCTGGCGCTGGCCTCGCAGGCCCAGGGCTGGTGGATGTATGCAGCGCTGTTGGGCGTGATGGTCCTGATCTTCGGCGCCATCCCGTTTACCGACGCGGTGATCGTGCGCTATGTGGACGACCGCATGCGCTCGCGCGTGGCCGGGCTGCGGCTGACGCTGTCGCTGGGTTTCAGCTCGCTGGCGGTGTGGGCGCTGGGGCCGGTGGTCAAGGCCAACGGCTTTGGCAACCTGCTGATGGTGATGGCCGGCATCTCGCTGTGCACCGCAGCGGCCTTGCTGGCGCTGCCGGGTGAGCGGCGGCCTGCAAGCTGAGCGATCAACCCCCCTGGCCTAAGCGCTGAGCAGCACTCGCCGGTACTGCATCGCCTCGGCCAGGTGCGGCACGCTGATGCGGTCGGCCCCCTCCAGATCGGCAATCGTGCGCGCCACCTTCATCGTCCGATGCAGGCTGCGGCCCGACCAGCCCAGCCGGCTGGCGGCTTGCTGCAAGAAGTGGCTGGCGGTGGCGTCCAGTGCGCAGTGGATGTCCAGGCTGGCGCCCGCCAGCTCACTGTTGGGCCCGCCCTGGCGTGCCCATTGCAGCGCATGCGCGCGCTGCACCCGCGCAGCCACCACCGCGCTGGGCTCGCCGGCGGGCTGGGCCAGCATCTCGGCCGGGGCCACCGCCGCCACCTCCACCTGCAGGTCGATGCGGTCGATCAGCGGGCCCGACAGCTTGCCCTGGTAGCGCGCCACCTGGTCGGGTGAGCAGCGGCAGTGCCGGCCGCTGACCATCGCGCCCAACCAGCCGCAGGGGCAGGGGTTCATCGCCGCCACCAGCTGAAAGCCAGCCGGGAAGCGCGCCGAGCGGGCCGCCCGCGCAATCGTGATCTGGCGCGTCTCCAGCGGCTCGCGCAGGGCCTCCAGCGCGGCGCGTGGGAACTCGGGCAACTCATCCAGAAACAGCACGCCGCCGTGGGCCAGCGAGATCTCACCCGGCCGGGGCGGTGATCCCCCGCCCACCAGCGCCACCGCACTGGCCGAATGGTGGGGGCTGCGCACCGGCCGCTGGCGCCAGCGCGCGGGGTCGAAGCCACCCGGCGCCAGGCCCTGCAGCGCCGCGCTGGCCAGCGCCTCGGCATCGCCCATGGCCGGCAGCAGGCCGGGCAGGCGCTGCGCCAGCATCGATTTGCCGCTGCCCGGCGGGCCCACCATCAGCAAGCTGTGCCGGCCGGCGGCGGCCACTTCCAAGGCGCGCTTGGCCGCCGCCTGGCCGCGCACCTCTTGCAGGTCTGGCAGGCCGGTGACAGCGGCCTCGGCCGGCGGGCGGGCCAGCGGCAGTGGCCTGGCGGCATCGCCCGGCAGCAGCGACTGCACCACTGCCAGCAAGTGGTCGGCACCGCAGACCCGCACCGCGTCGGCACGCGCGGCCTCGGCGGCACTGGCGCTGGGCAGCACCAGGGTGCGGGCCTGGCCACCGGCTTGCAGGGCCAGCGCCAGGGCCAGCGCGCCGCGCACCGGGCGCAACTCACCGGCCAGTGACAGCTCACCCGCAAACTCAAACTGCGCCAGCCGGCTGGCATCGAGCTCGCCGGCCGCCGCCAGGATGCCCAGCGCGATCGGCAGATCGAAGCGGCCCGACTCTTTGGGCAGGTCGGCCGGCGCCAAATTGACGGTGATGCGCTTGTTGTGCGGGAAGGCAAAACCCGAGTTCACCAGCGCGGCACGCACCCGCTCGCGCGACTCCTTGACCTCGGTGTCGGCCAGCCCCACCAGCGTGAAGCTGGGCAGGCCGTTGGCCAGGTGCACCTCCACCTGCACCTCGGGGGCCGACAAGCCGTCCAGCGCCCGGCTGGTGATCACCGCCAACGACATCGTGTTGTGCCTCCTGCGGCCTTGTTTGCCGACCAGCCCGGGGTCCGGGTGCCCCAGCGTGGCCGGATTGTGCCGCGCGGGTGCCACGCGGGTGCCACGCCGATGCCGCGCAAATGGTGCGCTGCCGCCATCACCGTGCGGCCCTGCGGCCACCGGCCAGCGCCCAGCCTCGCCTGATCGCACCAAGTCAGGGCGTCGCATGACCGGTCAGCGATACAGCGCACATCCGTGGCACCGATCAAGCCCAGGCGATGCACCGTTGCGGCGCATTGCCGGTTGCGCAGCCCGCACTGGTGCATGGCACGGAAGCTGCAGTGTGGTGCGGATAACCAATTTCTTTGCAACCGCCCGGAGCCCCTCGATGAAATTCGCCCTCGCCACCCTGACCGCCGCCCTGGCCCTCACCGCCTTGCCCACCGCCGTGCACGCCGAGGACGCGCCGGCCACCACCTTCAACGTCGGCGCGGTCACCGACTACCGCTACCGCGGCATCTCGCAAAGCCGCTTGCAGCCGGCCCTGCAGGGCGGCGCCGACTACAGCAACCCCAACGGCTTTTACCTGGGCACCTGGCTGTCGACCATCAAGTGGACCAAGGATGCCGGCGGCAGCGGTGACGTCGAGTGGGATCTGTACGGCGGCTACAAGGGCGAGATCGCCAAAGATCTGGCTTATGACGTGGGCGGCCTGTACTACTTCTACCCCAACAACAAGCTCGGCAGCGTGGCCGGCTTTGCCAATGCCAACACCTTCGAGATCTATGGCGCCGTGACCTTCGGCCTGTTCACCGCCAAGTACTCGCATGCGCTGACCAACACCTTCAGCTTCCCCGACAGCAAGGGCAGCGGCTACCTTGATCTGAGCGCCACCATTGACCTGGGCAGCGGCTTCACGCTCACCCCGCACATCGGCCGCCAGGAGATCAAGCGCTTCAGCGCCGCCAGCTACACCGATTTCTCGCTGACGCTGGGCAAGGACATGGGCGGCGGTATCAGCCTGAGCGCGATGCTGGTCGGCACCGACGCCGACAAGACCGGCTACGTCACCCCGGCCGGCAAGTTCACCGGCAAGAACGCTTTGGTGCTTGGCGCCAAGTTCAGTTTCTGACCCCCACAAACCCAACGGAGACAACCATGAAGATGGTGACTGCCATCGTCAAGCCCTTCAAGCTTGATGAAGTTCGTGAAGCCCTCAGCGCCATTGGCGTGCAGGGCATCACGGTGACTGAAGTGAAGGGCTTCGGCCGCCAGAAGGGCCACACCGAGCTGTATCGCGGCGCCGAGTACGTGGTCGACTTTCTGCCCAAGGTCAAGATCGAGGCCGCCGTGGACGACGCCGTGGTCGACCGGGTGATCGAGGCCATCGAGGCCTCGGCCCGCACCGGCAAGATTGGCGACGGCAAGGTCTTTGTCTCGAACCTTGAGCAAGTGGTGCGCATCCGCACCGGCGAGA
>JANLZT010000407.1:0-4579 GCA_031366465.1 Betaproteobacteria bacterium
AACATCGCGTGCGCCAGCCAGGCGCCCAGCACCGCGCCCAGCAACTGGCACAGCAGATACGGCAGCCACTGCGCCTTGGGCAGTTCACCCCGCCAGGCCATCGCCGCCGACACCAGCGGGTTGAAGTGCGCACCGCTGACCGGGCCAAAGACCTCGATCAGGACGTAGAGCCCGCCAACGCTGGCCAGTGTGTTGGCCAGCAGTGCCAGGCCCTGGTTGCCGCCGCACAGGCGCTCGGCCATGATGCCCGAGCCGATCACCACGGCCAGCAGCAGCGCCGTGCCCAGCGTCTCGGCCAGCAAGCGCCGGGGCAGATCATGGGCCGTGGTCAGCGGCATGGCCGGCCTCGCGGTCGTCCCGTCACGGCCATGCTCATGGTCAGCGTTTGGCAAGGTCTTGCAGCGCGGCCTGCAGCTCGGTGTTGTCCATCGTCGCCACTGGCAGTGCCAGCAGCGCCAGCAGTTGCAGCATGCGGTAGGCAAGGGCTTGGCGGGTCAGGTCGAAGGCGCTGGCCTGGTCGGCCTCGGCGGCGTTGGACGGATCAGGGTAGCCCCAATGCACGCGGACCGGGCTGCCGGGCCAATGCGGGCAGCTTTCGGCTGCGGCGCTGTCGCAGACGGTGATGACGATGCGCATCTCGGGCGCGCCAGGGCTGCTGAACTCGTCCCAGCTTTTGCTGCGCAGGCCGCTGACGTCCACGCCCGCCTGGCCCAGCGCGGCCAAGGCCTGTGGGTTGATGCGTCCGCTGGGCGCGCTGCCGGCACTGTAGGCCTGCACGTCCTGGCCCTGTTGGCGGGCCAGATGGTTGAGCATGCCCTCGGCCAGCACGCTGCGGGCCGAGTTGTGGGTGCACAGGATCAGGACGTTGGTGCGCATGCTCAGCAGCAAGGTGTGGCGGCTTTCACCGGGATGGCGATGGGCTGGCCGCTGGGCTGGTCGGTGCGGGCCCTGGGCGCACAGCAGGCCGACGTCTCGGGCGCTGGCGTGGTGGCGACCGGGGCCTCGTTGAAGACCGGGATGCTGTCCAGGGTGTGGAAATGCTCCCAGGCGATGCCCTGCGGGTCGGTGATCCAGTGCTTGTCGCTGCGGGCGTAGCAGCAGCTGGTCTGGCCAACGTCGCGCATGGCCAGGTCGGCCGACTCGGCACGGGCCTTCAGCTCAATCAGTTCGTCCGCGCTGTCGGTCTGAAAGCCCAGGTGGTCCACACCCGGCTTGCCACCGCGGGTGGAGATCGCGAAGTTGATGCGTGGGTCGTCCAGCATCCACTTGGCATAGTCGGCTTCGACCCGGCTGGGCTGGGCGTCAAAGAGCTTGGCGTAGAAGGCGATGCTCGCGGGCAGGTTGTCGACGTGGGCGTGGACATGGAAGCGTTTCATCGGGGATCCCCTTCAGCGGTGGCAGGGCGGGTTGGTGGAGATGGTGGAGACGGCCGAGACGGCCGAGACGGTGCAGGCGGCACCTTCGCAGCAGTTGGCGGTGAGGTAGGACAACAGCGCGGCCATGCGGTCGAACGCGGCGCGGTAGATCAGATTGCGGCCATCGCGGGTCTGCGAGACCAGGCCGGCGTGGCTCAACTCCTTGAGGTGGAACGACAGGGTGTTGGCCGGGATGTCGAGCCGCTCGACCAGGCTGCCGGGCGTCAGCCCGGCCGGGCCGGCCACCACCAGTGCACGAAACGCCCTCAGCCGGTGGGCTTGGGCCAGTGCGGCCAGGGCTTTGATGACTTCTGTATCTTCCATAATTCCAATTTACTTGAATTATGGATGGAGTGTCAAGTCCCTCGGAGATTGAGCGACCTGTTGATTGCCGCCAGCCGCTTACCGCTTACCGCTTGCTCAGCCGGCCGGCTCGGGTATCACGCCACGCAGCAGAAACTCTTGTTGACCAAGGCCGCTTCAGCCCTGTCGGCCCGCGCCACTGCGCGCCGCCACCAGAAAGCTCAATTCACTTGATGACCCCGACCGGCCTGGCGGCTTGACAGTGCGGTGCCCCGGCTTGAGAGTGCCCCCCAGGCCGACGTCTCAGCGTCGTCCGCCCCCGAGGGGGACGCGCAAAGTGGCCAAGCCGCTTCGGGTCATGAGTCATGTGGCTGCAGCGGATTTCAAGAAGCGGCAATACCAACTCGGAGCAAGCAATATGGTCGACTCGAAGCGTGTCTTTGTTTTGTCTGCCGTGGCCCTGGCGGCCATTCTGACGGTGGCCGGCTGTGGCGGGGGATCGGGCGATTCGACGCTTGTTGTGCCCACCCCGGCAGCCACCACCTTGACCGGGGTGGCGGCCGTCGGTGCGCCAATGGCTGGGGCTGCGGTGACCGTGATTGACAGCGACAACAGCACTGCCGACGCCACCACCACGGCGGCGGCCAATGGCAGCTATTCCGTGGACGTCAGCAGCTTGAAGGCACCCTTCATCATCAAGGTGGTCGGCCAGGTCGATGGCGACCCGGTGACCCTGGTGGCATTGGTGCCTGCGGTGTCGGCCAACGTCGCCAACACCGCCAACATCACACCACTGACCCATGCCGTGGCGTCGCTGCTGGCGCCGGGCGGCGACCCACTGGCGCTGCTGTCGGTGGCCGCTCTGGCCGCCAATCTGACGCCACAGAAATTGGCGGATGCGGTGGCCCTGTTGGTCAATACGTTGAAGTCCGATCCAGCGATTGCAGCGGCCCTGGGCAGCGATTTCGACCCTCTGCGTACCAGCTTCAGTGCCAACGGCAATGGCATTGATGCGGTGATCGACAAACTGTCCGTCGAGGTGGGCAGTAGCGGCGTCAGGATCACCAACCTGGCGGCGCCGGTGTCGGGCACTGGCACCCTGGCTGTTGTCGTGTTGACCGCCGCGCAAACCAGTACCCCTGCCGTGGCGCCAACATTGCCACCGTCGGTGGCCACCGGTGAGATCCCGACGGCGGCTGACCTGGCTGCACTGGCGGCCAAATACCAGGCCTGCCTGGCCCTGCCGGTCAAGGACAGGGTGAGCCTCGCAGCCGATGGCAGCACCGTGACCGCAGTCTCGGACACCTGCAACTACGCCCCGGCCGGCTGGAAGTCGGACGGCCGCAGTTGGGTGCAGCAGGTGGGCCAGTTCACGTTCGCCAAGACTCAGCTCAACGGGGCCAAGGTCGGTAAGCCGAGCATTGTCTTTACCGCCGCTGCCGACAATCTGAGCGCGGCCAATGAGTTCAAGCACCCTTATTGCAATACCGCCACCTGCGTGGTGGTGCGCATCCCGCTGACGATGGCCAGCGGCGCTCCGTCGGCCGGGGACTGGCTGGTGGGCAAGGTCAATGGCAGCTGGAACTTCGTTGGCAACCAGCGGCCCTATCGCATGTATGTCGAACCTCGGTTGAACCGCCGGGAGGCGGTCAACACGGCCGGCGCAGCGCCCGGCAGCACCACCGACCCCTACTACTTCACCAGCCGCTTCGAATCGGTGATGCGAACCATCGTGGACCTGAGTGTGGGCGACACCAGCAATCTGCGTGCCGCGCGCTTCACCGGCCCGGGCCTGCCAGCGGCGGGTTTGGTGATGTTCAGGTCGCAGCGCTGCGCCACCGATGACCGCATGGGCATCACCTACCAGACGGGCTCCACCCGCAACAGCAACAACCAGCTTGTGTACTGGACCGGGGCCACCGGCACAGAATTTGTGCTCGACGCAGCGACCCTGGCCGGCGCCGCCTTGGCGATGCCCAGCAGCACCAGCAACGCCATCATGTCGCCCGCACCGGTGGCCAACCAGAGCGCGAACATCCCGGCTTGGAGCCGCTACAAGGTGGAGCTTTTCTACTTCAGCACGCTGTCCGACAACCCGGATGAGGTGATCTACCTGCGCACCAATGCCCCCGCTGAGAACGCTGCCCTGGGCGCCGGCAAGACCTGGCCGGTGTTGTCGCCCGGCGTCATCGAGGACTACCTCAAGCCAACCGGTGCCGCAGCAGGCGTGGTGTCGAGCCTGGCGACCCAGATTTCGTGGACGGCCGCTGCCGGCATTTATGTCGGCTCGGGCTATATCTATGGCGGCATCAGCGCGACGGCGACCAATGCCCAGAGCGAAACCGCGACCTTTGCCCTGGGCTCACGCATCGACCTGGAGCCGGCAGTGCTGGGCAATTTGACTGCCACGGCAGTGGCTTTTGCCAACTTTGCCTCGGGCACCAGCTTGTCCAGCCATACCGCGACGATCGGCACAAACCCGAACCCTTTGTGCACATCTTCGAATGTGGTGGCCTTGGGCAGCGGCACCAGCGACTACCGTGAGGTCGGCATTTCATTTCGCGGCAGCGACCGCAAGCTCTACCAGGCGCAGTGGTTCTGGGATCGTTGAGGCTCAGCCGGCCGCGTCGTTGAGCTTCCAGTTGTAGTCGAGGAAGCCGACGCCAACAGCCTCTTTGCGGATCTTTTCGCGGTCGGCTGGCGCGTCGGCCAGCAGGTCAGCATGCTTGCCCAGCAAGCCGGCCAGTGAGCCGATGCCGCGGTGGCCCAGTTTGAAGTCCTCGCCGTACCAGTCGAAGATCTTGGACACCTCCAGTTTGCCGCTGGCCGGGTTGTAGCGGTTGCGGCTGCGGTCGCCCAGG
>JANLZT010000412.1:0-4598 GCA_031366465.1 Betaproteobacteria bacterium
CGAACTCGGGCAGTGAATAGGCCAATTCGGGCCCGCCCTGGTCCAACAGATGCACCGTGTCCGGGCCCTTGGGCTGCAGCCACCACTGCACGCCGTGCTCGACAGCAAACCGGCGCAGGCGGTCGGCGTCGGCGGCACTCACCGGCTCCAGGTGGCGCAGCACCAGTGCGATCACCAGGCCATGTTCGATCTCAGCGCACTCGCCAATCGCCAGCTCGATCTGCGGCAGGCGGTCACGCTGGTCCATGCCGGCAATCAGGCTGCGCAGCGGCATCAGCATCGCGCTCAACTTGGCGGGCAGCACCGGGCAGACCTGCATGTCGGCCACATAGCGGCTCTTGCGCTCATGGAAGCCGACCAGCACCACCCCCTTCTTGGCCACCCAGCGCACCGACAACCGGGCCCGGTAGCGGTAGCCCCAGGTCGGGCCCTCGATGGGCCGCAGCAGTTGCTCGGGCTTGAGCTTGGCCAGGTGCTGCAGGTTGTCCTCCAGCACCCGCTGCTTGACGGCCACTTGCGCGCCGGCATGCAGGTGCTGCATCTTGCAGCCACCACAGGCGCCGGCATGCAAGCCGAAGTGCGGGCAGCCGGGGCGCACGCGCTGGGCGCTCTCGCACCGCAGCGCCGTCAGCGTGCCCTGCTCCCAGGCGTTCTTGCTGCGGCCCACACTCACCTGCACCTGCTCGCCCGGCAGGGCCCCCTCGATGAACACCACCTTGCCCTCGGCATTGCGGGCCACGCCTTGGGCTTCGAGGTCGAGTGAATCGACCGTCAACCATTCGTCTCTAGCTGTCATGGCGGGATTATCCGGCCCATAAAAAAGCCGCCCGACGGCGGCTTGGTGCACAAGCGCGGGCTCAGCCTCAGGGCTTGATGTACTCGCTCACCACCTTCCAGCGCCCATCGGTGATCTGTGAGATGCGCGACAAATCGTTGCCCAGCCGCTTGGTGGCGGTGAAGGTGGTCTGCGGCGAGCCAAACATGTCGGGCTCTATCGTCATCGTGTCCATGGCCTTGATGAAGCTCTCGGTGGTCAGACCGGTGCCGGCCTTGGCGGCGGCCTTGGCAAACATGTCGATGATCAAATAGCCGTAGACCGAGAAAACCGTCGGATCCTCGGTGAACTTGGTCTTGTACTTGTTGGCCCAGAAGCGCAGCGGCTGGGAGGCCTCGTCCAGGTAGGGGTTCTGCGCGGTCATGGTGGCGTACAGGCCGTCCATGGGCTTGCCGCCGAGCTTGTGGATCAGGTCGGTGTAGGACGCACTGCTGCCCAAGAAGGTCGGGTTGAAGCCGGTCTTGCGCGATTCACCGATCGCCCCGATGGTCTCGCGGATGATGGTGCCCAGCACCACCAAGTCACAGCCGCCGGCCTTCATCTTGGCCACCTGGGACGAGAAATCGGTGGCGCCGCGCTTGTAAGTGGTCTTCTCGACCAACTCCGTGCCCATCGTCTTCAAGCCGGCCTCGGCGCCGCGCATCACCTCCAGGCCGAACTCGTCGTCCTGGTACATGGTGCAGACCTTCTTGGCGCCTTTTTCCTTCACCATCCTGGGCAAGGCCATGCGGATCTGGTCAAAGTAGGTGGCGGCAAACGCGTACTTCAGCTTGTGGAAGGGCTCGTACATCTCACGCGCGGCGGTGATGGGCAGGAAGTTGATGACGTTTTTTTCGAACTGCACCGGCATCGCCGCGTTGTTGTGGGCGGTGCCGAGGTGGCCGGCCATCAGAAAGATCTTGTCCTGGTTGACCAGTTTTTGCGCCGCCAGCACCGCGCGCTTGGGGTCGTAGCCGGCATCTTCAACCAGCAGTTTGAGCTTGCGCCCGGCGATGCCGCCCTGCTCGTTGATCTCGTCCACCCGCAGTTGCATGCCGTTGCGCGATTGCTTGCCAAAGGCCGCGATCGGGCCGGACAAATCCTGGATCGTGCCAATGACGATTTCGGTCTTGCTGACGCCCTGCAATTGGGCCTGGGCGGCAGATGCGGCGCCGAGGGCCAGCACGGCTGCAGCGAAAATGGCAAGTTTCATGGGTCACGTCTCCGGGTCGGCCCCCCAACGGGGCCCGCCGGCATGCTAGCCGCCGCCGGGCGGCGGCGGACCACAGGGAAACGCGGAGGCGGCCGGTCGCAACGGCCACCAGCTAGGAGCTGGCCCGCAAGCATGCGGACAGAGCCAACGCCTGCCACTCGCAGGGCCGCAGGGCGGCGCGTGCTCAGCGCGTCGGCAGCAGGCGCGCCGGATCGACCGGCTTGCCCTGCCGGCGGATCTCGAAGTGCAACTGCACCCGCTCGGCGTCACTCGACCCCATTTCGGCGATCTTCTGGCCGCGCCGCACCGCCTGGTCTTCCTTGACCAGCAAGGCCTGGTTGTGGGCGTAGGCGGTGAGGTAGGTGTTGTTGTGCTTGACGATCACCAGGTTGCCGTAGCCGCGCAGGCCCGAGCCGGCATACACCACCCGGCCATCGGCGGCGGCCAGCACCGGGTCGCCGGCCTTGCCGGCGATGGCCAGGCCCTTCTGGCGGCCCTCCTCAAAGCCCGCCAGCACCGGGCCGGCGGCTGGCCAGGCCCAGCCCAGGTCGTCGTCGCCCTCGCGCGGCGCGGCTGCGCTGGCTGGGGCCGACGCCGCAGCACTGGCAGCCGCCGCTGCGGCCGAGCTGGTGGGGGCATTGGTGACCGGGGCGGTGGCAGGCGCCGCAGCCACCGGCTTGCCGTCCAGCGGCCTGGCCTCGACCTTGGCGCCGGCCACGCCGCGCGCGGCGGCCACCCCGGGATCGACCCCCGGCGGCAGCACCCGCAAGACCTGGCCGACCTCGATCAGGTTGGGGTTGTCGATGGCGTTCCAGCGCACCACATCGCGCCAGTTCTGACCGTTGTCCAGGCCGATGCGGATCAGCGTGTCGCCGGGCTTGACGGTGTAGTAACCCGGCTTGCCGGCGTTCTCGGCGCCCGGCAGCGGCTTGGGCGCATCGGCCGGCCCGGCTTCGGTGGGCGCGCCAGCCACTGCGGCGGTGGCGGCCGGGGCACCCGGCGCCTTGGCCACCGGGCGGGCCGGCAAGCGGCTCTCGACCGGTGCATTGTTGGGCGGCGACGCACAGGCCGTCAGCAGGGCCAGCACGGCCATCAAGGGCCCGCAGCCGGCTTGCATAAGGATGGATCGGGCAATGGACATGGGTGGGTGGACCTTGGCGGGCCGCCGAGGCAGCCCCATCAGACGATGCCGGATTTTAGGGGGACGAAATGCACCGCCTCGTGCTCGCTGCGGTGGCAACCGTCGGCATGCTTGTCGATCACCACCAGCACCTGGCCGCGTCCACCGCCGCGCTGCATGGGCGCCACCAGCCGGCCACCCACGGCCAGTTGATCGAGCCAGGCCGGCGGCAGCGATTGCCCCCCGGCAGCGGCGATGATGCTGTCAAACGGGGCGTCGGGACCATGGCCCAGCATGCCGTCAGCGTGCACCAGCCGCAGCTGGTCCAGCCCCAGCGGCGCCAACTGGCTGGCGGCCTTGTCGAACAAGGGCCGCAGCCGCTCGATCGACACCACCCGCTGGGCCAGCCTGGCCAGCAGCGCGGTCTGGTAGCCGCAGCCGGTGCCGACCTCCAGCGTGCGGCCCAGGTGGCCGCGGCTGTGGGCCAGCGCGCCGCCATACAGCAGCTCGATCATGCGCGCCACCACCGACGGCTTGGAGATGGTCTGGCCATGACCGATCGGCAGGCTGGTGTCCTCGTAGGCCTGGATCGCCAGCGCGCTGTCGACAAAGCTGTGGCGCAGCACGGCCTGCATCGCCGCGAACACCGGCTCGCAGCGGATGCCCTCGGCGCGCAGGCGCTGCACCATGCGTTGGCGCACCAGCAGCGAATCCAGCCCCAGGCCCTGGGGCGGTGCCTGCCGATGGGCGTCGCGCGCGGCCTCGTGCAGCGGGCGCTGCGGTCGCAAGGTGGCGCGGCCGTGGGCCGGCGGGCCAGCCCGGGCGTCCCGGCCCATGCGGTCGAGCAGCAGGGGGAACCGGGGCGACCGGACGGGGCCATCGCCGCCGTCGCCCTGGCCACTCATGCCTGGCCTTCCAGACGCCCACGCCAGTCGGGCAGGTGGGCGTGGTCGGTGAGATCGACCTGCAGCGGCGTGATCGACACCCAGCCATTGGCGGTGGCATGGAAGTCGGTGCCCTCGCCGGCCTCGCGTGCATCACCGGCCGGGCCGATCCAGTAGATGGCCTCGCCGCGCGGGTTGGTCTGGCGGATCACGTTCTCACTGGCGTGGCGGCGGCCCAGCCGGGTGACCCGGCGCGGCAGCGCATCGGCATCGGCGCGGTTAGGGATGTTGACGTTGAGCAAAAACGGCGTACCGCCCAAGCCCTGGGCCAGCACCTGCTGCACCAGGCTGCGCACCACCCGGCCGGCGGCGGCCAGTTCGCCCCAGCCTTTTTCGGTCTGCGAAAACGCGATGGCCGGCACGCCAAACAGATAGCCCTCCATCGCCGCCGCGACGGTGCCTGAATACAGCGTGTCGTCGCCCATGTTGGCGCCCTGGTTGATGCCCGACAGCAGCAGATCGGGCCGGTAGCCCAGCAGCCCGGTCAGCGCCACATGCACGCAATCG
>JANLZT010000212.1:0-6322 GCA_031366465.1 Betaproteobacteria bacterium
GATCTACCCGGTGTCCATCGTCACCCACGGCCAGGCGCTCAACATCACTTGCGAGAGCTATGCCGGCCAGATGAACTTCGGCTTCACCGGCTGCCACGCGTCGCTGCCCAGCCTGCAGCATCTTGCCGGCCATGCGGCCGATGCCCTGCAAGCGCTGGAGGACGTGTTCCTGCCCGCAGCGCCCGCCGCCCTGGCGCCTGCGCGCAAGCGGGCGGCCCGCAAGGCCGCTGCCGGCAAGGCGGCCCCGGCCCGCAAGGCTGGCGCCCGCCAGGCCGCTGCTGGCTCGGCCTGAGTGATTTGATTCGAGGGTATTGCCAGGCCACCCGGGTCGGGGGAGGGGGCTTGCGCCTGCGACGGCACCATGGAACCTCTTCACCACCAACCAGGTGCCCGAGCCGGCAGGCTATTGGCTGGTGCTGCCGGCGTTGTTGGCCCTGCGCGCCAGCCGGCGTGCGCGCTCTCAGTCGGTCAGTGCCTGGTAGACCAACTGGCGCAGCAGGTTGCGGTGGTAATTGCGCATCGCGCCGGGTGACTGCATCATCATCACGGCGGTGATTTGCTCCTTGGGGTCGATCCAGAAATAGGTGCCGGCGTAGCCGCCCCAGTAGTAGTCGCCCTGGCTGCCCTGGGCCGCTGACAGGCCGTCGCTGGGCCGCACCGCAAAGCCCAGGCCGAAGGTGTAGAGCGAGGGCATCAACACCATGCCGCCATTGCTGGCGGCAATCGGGATGCGCGGGCCGAGGTGGTCGCTGGCCATCCACTGCACCGTGTGGCGCGACAAAATGCGTTGGCCGTCGAGCACGCCGCCATTGAGCAGCATCTGCGCAAAGCGCAGGTAGTCGGGCGCGGTGGACACCGCGCCAGCGCCGGCCGAGTCATTGCCCGGCGGCCGCGACACATCGATCAGCTTGAACGGCGTGCCGGTGGCCGGGTCTTTCTCAAACGCGCCGGCCAGCCGGTTGAGTTTGGCCGGCGGCACATGGAAGGCGGTGTCCTTCATGCCCAGCGGCTGGAAGATGCGCTGGGCCAGAAAATCACCCAGGCGCTGGCCTGATGCGGCCTCGATCACGCGGCCCAGCACGTCGGTGGCCAGGCTGTACTCCCAGGCCACGCCGGGCTGGCGCAGCAGCGGCACCTGGGCCAGGCGGCTGACTTGTTCGGCCGCGCTCATGTCGCGGGCATCGAAATCGATGTCGCCGGGCTTGTACAGCCCGGCCTTGGCCAGGCCGTCCTTGAGCGCGGCATTGGCCGAGATCTCGCCGTAGCCCAGGCCGGCGGTGTGGCGCAGCAGGTCTTGCACCGTCATGGGCCGGGCCGGCTCGGTGCCGGTGGCGGTGAGGGCGGTCATGGTCTTGAAGGCCGGCAGGAATTTGCTGACCGGGTCGGACAACTGCAGCTTGCCGTCCTCGACCAGGATCATCGCCGCCACCGAGGCGAGGGGCTTGGTCATCGAGTAGATGCGAAACAGGCTGTCCAGCGCCATCGGCTCGGGCTGGCCGGCCTCGCGGGTGCCGAAGGCTCGGGCGTAGACCAGACGGCCTTTGCGCGCCACCATCAGCGTGACGCCGGGCAGGGCCTGGTTGGCGATCTCTGCGGCAAAGGCGGCGCTCAGCTTGTCCAGGCGCGCGGGCGACAGGCCCACGTCGGCGGGGTTGACCACCTGCACCGCCGGCCCGGCAACTGCCTGGGCCAGCGCCGTGCCGGGCGCCACCGCGCCCCAGGCCAGGCCTGTACACACAGCCAGGATCGACAGCAGCGGGCGCGTTGGGCGCTGGCGTGCGGGGGCAGGGGAGGGCTGGGCCATGGGGCTCCTGGGGGGTCAAGGGGTCTGGGGGTCAAAGGGCAGGGTGGTCAGCGATGGGCCGGCGCCTGGGCATTGGCAGAACGGGTTCAGCTGTCGTAGCCCGGGTTCTCGCGGTCGAGTTTGCGCAGCAATGCCGGCCAGGCCAGCATAGCGCCCAGGCCGGCGGTGGCCGTTTTGGAGACATTGCGGTTGGCCGCTATCGGGCCGGCGCCGACTAGGTTGAGCTCAGCGCCACCGGCCATCGCATCGACCTGGATGCGGCAGGTGTTCTCAAACGTGTACATGTTCAGGAAGGCCTCGGGGATGCTGCGGCCCACCGTCAACAGGCCATGGTTGCGCAGCATCAGGTAGCTGGCCTGGCCCAGGCTGGCTTGCAGCCGCGGCTTCTCGTCGGGGTTGAGCGCAATGCCCTCGTAGTCGTGGTAGGCCAGGGCGTTGAGCACCAGCGTGGATTGCTGGCTCAGGGGCAACACGCCGGCCTTTTGCGCACTCACCGCCACCCCCGCCCGGCTGTGGGTGTGCAGCACGCAGCCGGCGTCGTCACGCACCTGGTGGATGCAGCTGTGGATGGTGAAGCCGGCCGGGTTGACCGGGAAGGGCGAGTCGCGCAGCTTGTTGCACTGCAGGTCGATCAAGACCAGGCTGGACGCGGTGATCTCGTCGAACATCAGGCCGTAGGGGTTGATCAGGAAGTGGTGCTCGGGGCCGGGCAGGCGGGCCGAGATGTGGGTGAAGACCAGGTCGCTCCAGCCATAGGCGGCCACCAGGCGGTAGGCCGCAGCCAGATCGACGCGCAAGGCCCATTCTTCGGCGCTGACAACTTCTTTGAGGGAGGGGATTTTCATGCTGGGCCTCGAAAGCGGGTGAGGGGAGGGGAGGGCTTGTCGGGTGGGGCGTGACAGGGCTCAGGCGATGCGCACCACCACCCGGCCGCGCACCTGGCCGGCCATCAGGGCCTGGGCCTTGGCGATGGCGCCGTCCAGCGCCACCTCGTCGATCATGGCCTCGAGCTTGACCAGGTCAAGCTCGGTGGCCAGCCGGTCCCAGGCGCGCTGGCGCAGGGCGCGCGGGGCCATCACCGAGTCGATGCCCACCAAGCTGACACCGCGCAGGATGAAGGGCATCACGCTGGTGGGCAGGTCCAGGCCCTGAGCCAGGCCGCAGGCGGCCACGGTGCCGCCATAGCGGGTTTGTGCCAGCGCATTGGCCAGGGTGTGCGAGCCCACCGCGTCCACCACCCCGGCCCAGCGCTCTTTCTGCAGGGGCTTGCCGGGGCTGGCCAGCGTGGCGCGGTCGATGATGCCGGCGGCGCCCAATTGGCGCAGATAGGGCTCTTCCGAGGCCTTGCCGGTGGACGCGATCACGCTATAGCCCAGCCGCGACAGCAAGGCCAGCGCCACGCTGCCGACGCCGCCGGTGGCGCCGGTGACCAGCAGCTCCCCGCTGCCGGGCTGCACGCCCCGGTCCTGCAGCGCCATCACGCACAGCATCGCGGTGTAGCCGGCGGTGCCGATGGCCATCGCCTGGCGCGGCGTGAAGGCCGCCGGCAGCTTGACCAGCCAGTCGCCTTTCAAGCGCGCGCGCTCAGCCAGGCAGCCCCAATGGGTTTCGCCCACGCCCCAGCCGTTGTGCACAAAGGCGTCACCGGGCTGCCAGTCGGGGTGGCTTGATTCGAGCACCGTGCCGGCGCCGTCGATGCCGGCCACCATCGGCCATTGGCGCACCACCGGGCTTTTGTTGGTGATGGCCAGGCCGTCCTTGAAGTTCAGGCACGAGTAGGCCGGCGCCACCGTGACATCGCCGGCCGGCAGGCGGGCCGGGTCAATCGATTGGATAGACGCCGAGAAAGCGGGGGCGTTGGCTAGCAACAGGGCCTTGAACATCTGGGGCGGTCTCCGGTGTTGGGGCGACCCGGGGGCAGGGCGCTGGTTGGCGCTGAGTGTCGGCAGTGGCGGGCCGGGCCACGGTCACTGAGGCGACTGCGCGGGCGCTGGCCGCCAGCCGGCAGGCTGCTAGCGGTGCTGGTCCAGCAGCACCGGGTTGCCATCGGGGTCGATCAGCATCAGGCTGGCTGGCCCGGTGGTGGATGGGTCAGCGGTTTGCGTCAGGCCGAGGCCCTGGGCCTGCAACTGCTGCTGCAGCACGCGCACGTCGGTGAAGGTGGGCAGGTTGCGGGCCTGGGCATCCCAGCCCGGGTTGAAGGTCAGCAGGTTGCGGTCGAACATGCCTTGAAACAGGCCGATCGTCACCGCATCGGCATTGCGCAGGATCAGCCAGTGTTGGGCTGCGTCGCCGCCCACCTCGGCAAAGCCGAGCTTGCCGTAGAAGGCCCGCGACGCGGCGATGTCCTTGACCGCCAGACTGATGGAAAAGGCGCCGAGTTGCATGTCCAGATCTCCTTGGGTGGGCAGGGGGATGAAGCCGCGGCTTGTGCCGATGTCGGTGGCACGGGTGGCTGTGGCGGCTGTTGGGGCGATGGCCATGGCTACCGCCGCGAAGCTTGCTTGAACCGGGCCTGGCTTGCCAGGGGTTTGTGGCCAAGCGAGCCGTTATTTGACATAAGGCATATTGTCGCGGTAAGACAGGGGTTGAGCCCAGTGGCGAAAATCGGAGCTGGCCACGCCCGACGCCGGTTCAGCCGACCTCCGCCCGCCGGCCTCTGCGGCTTTGCAGCATCCGCCGCATCGCAGCATCAGCCGCCCTGCACCATCATCCAGCCCTCGAAGGTGCCGCCCGGCACATGCGGCTGGAGGCTGCCCACCAGCGCATCCAGCGCGGCCGAGAAGGCCCGGCCGTCCTTGTCCACCAGCAGGCCGGTGTGCAGGCGCAACAGCAGGCGCCCACCGGGGCCGAGGGCCTTGGTGGTGGCGGCGGCCGTGTCGGCCAGGCGCCAGCCAATCGACCGGGCGTCGAGCTTGGCGCTGCCGTGCAGCGTGAGCAGGCCCAAGGGGCTGCTGCCGGCGGTGGCATTGCTGTTGGGCTCGAACCAGACCTGCACCACCGCAGGCTGGCGCTCGACCACGCTGGCCGCCAGGTCAACGCTGAGGTCGAAACGCAGCTTGCTCAGCAGGTCGAGCGCCTGCGGCACGCTGACCAATTGGCCATGCGGCCAGTTGACCTTGCTGACAAAGGGCGCGTCCAGCGTGGCGGCCGGACCGACGGGGCCTCTGGCGCCTGTCGCACCGGCCGGGCCTGTGGCACCCGTTGCGCCGACGGGCCCATCGGCGCCGGTCGGGCCCGGCGCCCCGGTCGCACCCTGGGCGCCCGACGGGCCGGCTTGCCCAGCCGGCCCGGCCGGGCCGGTGTCACCAACCGGCCCGGCGGGTCCGGCAGGCCCCGCCGGCCCCATCAAGCCTGGTTCACCTGCGGCCCCGGGGTTGCCAGTCTCGCCGGTTGGCCCAGGCTGGCCGCGCTCACCGTTCTGGCCGGCTGGGCCGGCCTCGCCCGCCGGCCCTGCAGGGCCGGATTCGCCACTCGGGCCTGCAGGGCCGGGTTCGCCACTCGGACCTGCGGGGCCGGATTCGCCATTCGGACCAGCGGGGCCGGGTTCGCCACTCGGACCTGCAGGGCCTGGTTCGCCTTTCGGACCCACAGGGCCCGGTGCACCGGCAGGTCCTGGCGGACCTGGCTCGCCCGCCGGCCCAGTTTCTCCAGGCAGCCCGGCTGCGCCTGCATCGCCCGCAGGCCCCGCCGGCCCTGCGGCACCCGCTTCTCCGGCGCCACCCGGTTCACCGGCGGGCCCGACAGGCCCGACCGGGCCTACCGGCCCATCCGGCCCCGCAGGCCCGCTGCCACCGGGATCGCCCTTGTCGCCCTTGGAACCGGCCAGCGGCAGGCCGTCGTAGTGCCAGTGGCCCTGCTCGTCCTGCACTTGCTGGCCGCTGTGGGCATGGCGCCCACCGGCGGCAAACAGCTCACCGGGCTGGTCGACCGCCGCAGCGCCCGCGCCTGGCCGCACCCGCGCCAACAGCAGCGCGTCGTCGTCCAGCGCGCTGGCGTCGTCGGCCTCCAGCGTCACCTGGGTGAGCAACTGGATCAGGGTGGGGGTGGCGCCCACCCGCAGGGCCTGCACGTCGCTGTTGGTGGCCCGGGCGACCACCCGCGCTGCACCGGCCGCCGGGCCCAGATTGAGCGGCGCGTCCACCGCCAGCCGCACCCCGCTGCGCGAAAAGGCCACACCGGGATCGAGCCGCACCGAGCCGCCTTCCAGCGTGACGCGCAGGCCCCAGGCGACCTTGCCCAGGCCGACGCTGCGGCGCAGGTCGAGCACCGATTCGCGCAGCCGGTCCTGCAGGTGCTGCAAATGGTCGGCGGTGACCCGCAGGCCGTCGACGAACTGACTGCGTGCATCGTCTGACATGGTCCAGATCCTTTCGGGGCTAGTACTGCGTTTCACCAAACCGCTTACACGAAATCGCGTCTTCGTCCGCCATGCGTCGTTGCAAATCCTCGCCATAGCTACGGCTATGGCTGCGGTTTGCGCCTAGCCTGACGAACGAATCCATCGATTTCATTTGT
>JANLZT010000495.1:0-2966 GCA_031366465.1 Betaproteobacteria bacterium
GATCGCATCGCCCTCGGCCACGCCGGCATCCACCCGCACCGGGCAATCGGCGCTGCCACGCTGGAACTGCAGATGCGCCGGCCAGCGCAGCACGTCCAGGCGGCCGGTGGCGGGCAAAAAGCCGGCATCGGGGTTCTCGGCGCAGATGCGGGCCTCGATGGCATGGCCGGTGATGACCAGCTGGTCTTGGCGCAGCGGCAGCGGCTGGCCGGCGGCCACCCGCAGTTGCCAGTCCACCAGGTCCAGCCCGGTGATGGCCTCGGTGACCGGGTGTTCCACCTGCAGCCGGGTGTTCATTTCCATGAAGTAAAAGCGCAGGTCGCCATCGTCCACCTCCTCGGCGATGAACTCCACCGTGCCGGCGCCCACATAGCCCACGGCACGGGCTGCGGCCACGGCCGCCGCGCCCATCTCGGCCCGGCGCGCCGGGCTCAACCCCGGCGCCGGGGCTTCTTCCAGCACCTTCTGGTGGCGGCGCTGCACCGAGCAATCGCGCTCGAACAGGTGGATGCAGCCGCCCTGGCTGTCGCCAAAGACCTGGATCTCGATGTGGCGCGGCCGGGTGACATAGCGCTCGACCAGCACCTGCGCATCGCCAAAGCTGGACTGCGCCTCGCGCTGGCAAGAAGCCAGCGCGGCGGCAAAGTCATCGGCGCTGTCGACCCGCCGCATGCCTTTGCCACCGCCGCCGGCACTGGCCTTGATCAGCACCGGATAGCCGATGCGGGCGGCCTCGCGGGCCAGCAGGGCCGGGTCGTTGTCGGCCCCGTGGTAGCCCGGCACCAGCGGCACGCCGGCCGCATCCATCAAGGTCTTGGCGGCTGATTTGCTGCCCATCGCCGCGATGGCTGCCGGCGGCGGGCCGATGAAGGCGATGCCGGCATCGGCACAGGCCTGGGCAAAGGCGCTGTTCTCGGACAGGAATCCATAGCCCGGGTGCACCGCCTGGGCGCCGCTGGCCAGCGCCACCTGCAGGATGCGGTCGGCGCGCAGATAGCTGTCGCGCGGCGCCGGGCCGCCGATCAGCACCGCCTCGTCGCAGGCCTGCACATGGCGGGCATCGGCATCGGCCTCGGAATACACCGCCACGGTGCGGATGCCCAGCCGGCGGCAGGTGGCAGCGACCCGGCAAGCGATCTCCCCACGATTGGCAATCAAGATTTTCTTGAACATGGGATTCCTGGTTGGCGGCCTCAGAGCCTGCGATTTATTCCGGCGTGACCGAGCAACGCCCCAAAAGGCGCGCGATCTAGGCGCAAAGCGCAGT
Source organism: Betaproteobacteria bacterium (assembly GCA_031366465.1). Classification (GTDB taxonomy): domain Bacteria; phylum Pseudomonadota; class Gammaproteobacteria; order Burkholderiales; family Burkholderiaceae_C; genus Pseudaquabacterium. The sequence goes on from JANLZT010000495.1 coordinate 1,268, forward strand.
CATAGCCTGGGCTATGACGAGCGTTTGCAGAGACTAGCGGGCGTCTTTTGGGGTGATGAGCGGGCATGTTGGAATGAATCACAGGCTCTCACGGTTTGAGCACCCGCTGGAAAAAGTCGACCGCCGCCTTGGCGGCGGTGAGCAGGCCCAGGGCGGCAAAGGCGTCGGCAACGTCGGCTGCAAACGGCACCTGGCCCTGGTCCTCGGTGGTGGATTGCACGCCGCGCGGCCCGAAGGAATCGACCACCAGCGGCCATCAGCAAGCCCAGCGCCCAGCCGCGCAGTGCCCACCCAGGCAGCGACCGGCGCCAGGTCCGGGTGATGGATCTTGTCCTCAGCATGTCTGGCTCCTTGCAGTCAACGCGACAGCGTGGCGGGGTCGGCAGCGGCAGCGGCATCGGCACCGCGCCAACGCCCTTGCAGGCTGCGGACCAGGGATTTCAGGAACTTCGCCAGCAGCACCGTCACCAGCACCATCAGCAGCACGGCGGCCACCAGCGCCCCCGCAGCCCACAGCGGATGAGTCCAGGACAACCACAGCATCGTCGGCACGGCTGCATCGCCGGCCAGCGACATCGCGATATTGGACAAGGGCTCGGGCGAGGTGTTGACCGCCGCCCGGGTGGTGGCCTTGGCCACCTGGCTGGTGGCCGCCAGCGTGCCCCCCAGCAGGCCGGCCACCGTGGCCCAGGTCGACTGGTCGCCGCCGAACACCGACGCTGCCAGCGCCGCCCCGGCGGGGATGCGCACCACCGCATGCAGGGCGTCCCAGACGGAATCGAGGCCGGGGATCTTGTCGGCAAAAAACTCCAGCGCCAGCATCAACCCGGCAGCACCCAGCACCAGCGGGTTCTGCAGCATCTGCAGGCCAGCCGGCAAGGTCACCCAGCCCAGGCTGCCGGCCAGGCCGGTGAGAAACACCACCAGGTAGAGCCGCAGGCCACTGGCCCAGCCCAGCGCGGCGGCAATCGCCAGCAGATGGCCGGTGGTGAAGTGGCTGGTGTCCATCAGGGGGCTCCTGGTCGCGTCAGACCGGTTGGCGAATGAGGGTCATGCTGGCCCGGCCGCATCACGCCGGTAGGCGCCAATCGCTGCCGCCGTGCGCCAGGCGGGCGGCGCCTCGACCGTGGCCCAGGTCTCGTCGGCCATGGCGGTGTCGAGCAGCATGGCGCGGTGGCCCTGGCCACAGGCCCAGGCCTCGGCGGACCGCAGCAATTCGGCGCCCAGGCCCTGGCCCTGCAGGGCGGGGTCCACCGCGTACTGGTGAAAGTGGGCCAGGTCCTGCCGGTAAAACCAGGGCAGCGCATGCGCCCAGGCTTGCAGATTGGGGTCAAACGGGCCGGCGGCGGTGATGGTGCCCACGATCTGCCCGCCCTGCACCGCCACCCAGGTGTGCGCGCCAAGCAAGCGCTGCTGGGTCATGGCCTGGCTCTGGCTGGCGGCGGTGAAGTTCATGCCGGCGGCGGCCAGCGGCGCATAGGCGCGGTGCAGCAAGGCGGTGAGCTCGGCCAGTGAATCCCCGGCTTGCCAGCGGCGCACCTGCCAGCGGCGCACCGGCCAGGGGCCGCACTGCGGAGGGCAAAGCTGTGAAGCCAGGCAGGCCATCGGCTCAATGCCGCCAGGCGCGCAGGCCGCGGCGGGCTTCGAAGGCGTCGAAATCGCGGTCGGCGTGCAGCAGGGTGTAGCCGCGCTCGATGCA
>JANLZT010000511.1:0-4061 GCA_031366465.1 Betaproteobacteria bacterium
TGGCCGGCGGCAGCCGCAGTGGTCTCCGAGCCCATGGTGGCGGCCATGTAGACGCCCTCGGCCCAGTTGCGGGCCTCGGTGACCAGCGGCACGGTGGTGGAGCGCCGGCCGCCAAAGATGAAGGCATCGATGGCATAGCCGGTGGGTGAATCCCAGTGCGCATCGAGCACCGGGTTGTTGGTGGCGGCCACCGTGAAGCGGGCATTCGGGTGGGCCGCCTTGGCGCCTGTTGACTGGGCCAGCGCGGGTGTCCAATCCTTGCCCTGCCAGTCGATCAGGTGGGCCGGCGGGTCGCCGTCCATGCCCTCCCACCACACATCGCCAGCGTCGGTAAGCGCCACGTTGGTGAAGATCACATCGGATTTCAGTGACTGCATGCAGTTCGGATTGGTCTTGTAGTTGGTGCCCGGGGCCACCCCAAAGTAACCAGCCTCGGGGTTGATGGCATGCAGCCGGCCCTGGGCGTCGGGCTTGATCCAGGCGATGTCGTCGCCCACGGTGGTCACGGTCCAGCCGCCCAGGCCCTGGGGCGGCACCAGCATCGCAAAATTGGTCTTGCCACAGGCACTGGGGAAGGCCGCCGCAACGTGGTACTTCTTGCCGGCCGGGTTGGTCACCCCCAGGATCAGCATGTGCTCGGCCAGCCAGCCCGGGCCACCGGTGGGCCCTTGGGCGGCCTTGCGCCCCATGGTGCTGGCGATGCGCAGCGCAAAGCACTTCTTGCCCAGCAGGGCGTTGCCGCCGTAGCCCGAGCCGTAGGACCAGATCTCATGCGTCTCGGGGTAGTGGACGATGTACTTGGTCTTGTTGCAGGGCCAGGCTTCGCTCATCTCACCCGGCTGCAGCGGTGCGCCCACGCTGTGCATGCAGGGCACGAAGTCGCCGTCGTCACCCAGCACATCGAACACCGGCCGGCCCATGCGGGTCATGATGCGCATGTTGACGGCCACATAGGCGCTGTCCGACAGCTCGACGCCGATGTGGGCAATCGGCGAGCCCAGCGGGCCCATCGAGAAGGGCACCACGTACATCGTGCGGCCCCGCATGCAGCCCTTGAACAGCGGCGGGGTGCCGTCGGCCTGGCCTAGTTGCAGCAGCGCGCGCATCGCGGCCGGCGCCATCCAGTGGTTGGTGGGGCCGGCGTCGGCCTCTTGCGCGCTGCAGATGAAGGTGCGGTCCTCGACCCGCGCCACATCGCCGGGGTCACTGCAGGCCAGGTAGCTGTTGGGCCGCAACTCGGGGTTGAGGCGCTTGAAGGTGCCAGCAGCCACCAGATCGGCGCACAAGCGGTCGTATTCGGCCTGCGAGCCATCGCACCAATAGACGCTGGCAGCCTCGGTCAGCGCGGCCATCTCGGCCACCCAGGCCACCAGGCGGCTGTGCTTGACGTAGGCGGGCACGTTCAGGCGCAGACCTTCCATCACGGGCTGGTTCATGACAACTCCAATCATCCAAAAAATGCCAAAAAACGGGATTGAACGAAGCTCGGCCGGGCCAGGCAGCAGGCGGGGCTCGTGCCATGCCGCGCCAGGGGCGGGCAGCGGGTGCAAGACCAGGGCCGCGAGGGGTTACGGCGGGTTACACCGGAGCCTGACAGGCGCGTCCCGACGGTAGCCGGGAGCACATTGTCAAACCAGTGTAATTGTCAGGTAACCACCGAGGCCTGGGGGGTCATGCAAATTCCGTATGACTTAATGCGCAGGCAAACCGCAGGCTGTCGCCAAGCTGACGCCGGCCGCCGCCGCGCCGGTGGATCGGTGGGCGCTGCCGGCCCGGGTCGGCGCCAGAATCGAGGGCATGAAGATTCTCAGCGTCAACGTCGCGCGCAGCAGCCTGCACCAGATCGAGGGCCTGGCGGTGCCCACTGCCATCGCCAAACGGCCGGTGAGCGGGCCGGTGGCGGTGCAGCCGCTGGGCCTGGCGGGTGACGAGCAGGCCGACCTGTCGGTGCACGGCGGCCTGAGCAAGGCCGTCTACGCCTACCCGGCGCTGCACTACCCGTTCTGGCAGGGCGTGCGGGCCCAGGCCGGGGTGGCGCCGACTGACGCCGTGCTGCCCCACGGCTTCATGGGCGAGAACCTCACGCTGGACGGCCTGGACGAGGCGCAGATGTGGATCGGCGACCGCTGGCGCCTGCCCGGCTGCGTGCTGGCGGTGAGCGAGCCGCGCTACCCCTGCTTCAAGTTCAACGCGGTGATGGGCTTCAAGCAGGCCGGCAAGCTGATGAGCCAGTCGGGCTGGTGCGGCAGCTACCTGGCGGTGATCGAGCCCGGCCAGATCAGCGCCGGCGATGAGATCGAGCTGCTGCCCGGCCCGCGCCAGGTGAACATCCGCGAGCTGTTCATGGCGCGCATGCGCAAGAAGACTTGAGCCCAGGCCTGCCGCGCCGGCCCGCCCTGCTTGCGCCATGGGCCCAAGGCCTGGGCCAGCGCTTCGATCTGCAGGCCCTGCGCCCACCCGAGGCCACGGCCACCGAGGCCAGCTTGCAAGCGGTCCGGCAGACCGCCGCCTGGCAGGCCCTGCTGGACTGGTGCTGGGCCGGTGCCGGGCCTGGCCACAGCCCCTGGTGGCAACCCGGCGCCCAGCCGGCGGTGACGCAGCGCCTGGCGGTGGCCGCCCTTTGCGGCCCCGACCCGGCGGCCACCCGTGACTGGGCCAACACGCTGGCATGCCAGATCGACGGTAGCCTGCTGCTGGCCGACCAGCCCCATCGCGCGGCCGCGCTGGGCTTGCGCCTGCGGACCAAGCTGACCGACGCGATGTGGTGGCGCGCCCGACAGCCCGCTGACCCCTGGGACGCCGGCTGGGCCCGCACCAGCCCGCAAGGGCTGCGCCAGCTCCAGGGCCGGTTTGCACCGCGCCGGGCCACCCTGGTGCTGGCCGACCCGCGCCAGGCCGATCTGCTGCAGCCCTGCCTGGCCGCGTTGGCAGCACGCAGCGACGGCTTGCGGCATCCGCTGCGCTGGTTGTGGGTAGGGGGTGAGGAGGGGGCAGACGACCTGTCATCACCACTCAAGCCAACGGTGCCTCGGTTCAGCCTGCGCTAACCCCAAATGGTGACGGGCAGGCCAGCGCAGCGCCCCTGACCGCCCAGAATCGGCCTCGGGGAGAGAGCGAGCATGACGCCAGCCGAGCGCCTGTACCGACTGAAGAGCCTGCTGGATGGCCAGCGCTGCCTGTCGACAAAACGACTGCTGGCCGAGTTGGAGGTCTCACACGCCACCCTCAAGCGCGACATTGCCCACCTGCGCGACCGGATGAACGCGCCGGTGGTGTTTGACCGGGAGCGTGGCGGCTATTGCCTGGATGCGGCCCAGGCGCTGGTGGGCATTCAGTACGAGTTGCCCGGTCTGTGGCTGAGCGCCGAGGAGATCCACGCCCTGCTGACGATGCAGCACCTGCTGTCCAACCTGGACGCAGGCGGCCTGCTGGGCGCCCGCACATCAACCCCTTGCTGGCGCGCCTGGGCAAGCTGCTGGACGGTGGCGCGCCCAGCCCTGCCGAGCTGTCACGGCGCATCCGGGTGCAGACGGTGGGCGCACGCCAGGTGCAGGTGCCCCACTTCCAGGCGGTGGGCAGCGCGCTGCTGCGGCGCCAGCGGCTGCAGATCAGCTACCACGGCCGGGGCAGCAACCTGGTGCGGGCGCGCGAGGTATCGCCCCAGCGCCTGATCCACTACCGCGACAACTGGTATCTGGACGCCTGGTGCCATTGGCGCAATGCCTTGCGCAGTTTTGCGGTGGATGCCATGCAGGCGGCCCGGGTGCTGGACCGGCCCGCCATCGAGGTGGCCGAGGCCGAGCTTGACGCCGTGCTGGGCGCGGGCTATGGCATTTTTGCCGGGCGTGAAGTGCAGTGGGCGACGCTGCGCTTTTCCGCCGAACGTGCGCGCTGGGTGGCGGCCGAGACCTGGCACCCGGCGCAGCGTGGGCGGTTTGAAGGCGATGGGCGGTATGTGCTGGCGCTGCCGTACGCCGACCCGCGTGAGCTGGTGATGGACATCCTGCGGCATGTGCCCGAGGTGGAGGTGCTGGGGCCGGAGGGGCTGCGGGAGGCGGTGA
>JANLZT010000514.1:0-3924 GCA_031366465.1 Betaproteobacteria bacterium
CCCGATGCGCCGCTGCCCGATGCGCCGCTGCCAACGCTGCAGCGGCCCAGGCCAGCAGTTCTTGCCGGTCATCCATCAGGCGATCTGGCACCCGGCAAAATGACAAGTCGATTTTGCTGCCCTGCTTTTCATAATTGAGCAATGGCAGCCCCGCGGACTCTCTGAAGATATCCCGGTTGAGCCCGTCCATCCGAAAATAAAGGGTGTTCTCAGCCCCCATGCCCAGCATCACGCCTTCACAGAAAACGCCGGTCTTGCCAAACATCCGGCGCAGCGTGAGCGGCCCCAAGGGGGCCAGTTGATCGCGCAGGAAATCCGAGAAATCGGCACTGGCAACCATTGTTTATCCTTGGACGACACGCGCTTCGAGACGGCCACGCAATCGCTGCCCGGCGGCCCGCTCAGCTTGGCAAGGCCTGCGGCAGAGATTGCATTTTGGCGCGTCAGGCCGCGCAAGACCAGGCATTCGGCGACATCGGCAACCAGGGCGGCGCGGTATTCAAGCGGCACAGGCATGATGCTGGTGGTTGATACAAACGATTCTATTTCTTGGTGCTGGGCCTTTGGATGATGGTGCGCTCAAACCACGCCTCGTGCATCTGGCTTAGAAAGTTGACGTTGATGGCATGGCCTGAACGGTCGCCGATCACCGACTCACTGCCACAACGTGGGCAGAGTGCAGTGTCAGCGGTAGCGTTGGGATCGTCAAACTTGCTCAGGTCCAGACCGGTCCAGGCCACAATATCGGCCGGGGAAAATAAGTGCAGGCAGTAAAAACAACCGCAGAGCCGGCTGGCCTCGACCGTTGACCGGTTGTTGATCGAATACTGGTGGGCATCAAGCAGGTCTGACATGATGATTTTGGCGGGCTGAGCGCGATATTATAATTTGACGGTGGGCGTCGCTTGGCGGCCGACCATCGCCGCATCGATTGACGGGGACACTTTCGACGGGCGTACTTTCATCCGGCGGCACCGGTCTTTTTCGACGGCTTGGCCTGGCCAGCGCTGTTGACAGCAATCGCCTGGCGCACCATGCCCACGCCACCGCCAAAAGAACTGGCCTTATTTCACATAATCGTAGAGCGGTTTGTCCTTGTCCACGATGTGAACCGTCAGCAATTTTAACGAGGTATCGCCGATGACTTTGAAAGCGCCGTGCTTGATGTCTCTGAGATTCATGGAGGTCAGCCCGGTTGGCAGCGCCGAGGGCTCTTGTCCAGGCGCTTGGATGGCTGCGCCCTGCAGCACATGAAATGCCTCGACGCCGTGATGAACGTGCAGAACACTGCTTTCGCCGGGTTTGATCTCGACAATTGATGCAATGACTTCCATGTTGGGCGCGCCGGTCAAATCGGTTCGCTTTTGCTCTTTTCTTTGCGGTGAATCCGTCAGCGTTTGTGCCGTCAGGCCGGTCGCCAGCCCGAGGGCAAACAACAGGGCACCGGACAATGTGAATACAAGGTGGGCCTTTTTCATCTCAGATCTCCTTTGCGAAACATACACTCCAAATAGCTGTCATCGCCGCGTTACCGCCGCGTTACTGCATCCCCCGGCGCATAGTCAGCCGCCCTCAAAGGGCTGCGGCTGGCAATAAAGCCGCGCAGCACCTCGGCATCGTTGAAGCCCGAATCCAGGTAACCCGGGTGGCGATTGAGCTTGGGATAGCCATCGCCACCGGTGGCGGTGAAGTTGGTGATCGCCAGCCGGTAGCGCTGGGCCGCAGCTATGGGCTTGCCGCCGATGCGGGCCTCGACCAAGGCATGGCCTTCGATGCGCATCTGCAGGCCGGCGGTCTGCGGGAAAGCGCCCGATCCAGGCGTCATCCGGGCCGCCGCGCCCAGGTAGCCCAGCAACTCGGCGCCGCTGAGGGTGACCACCACCACGGTGTTGGAAAACGGCTGCACCTTGAGCACATCGCGGTAGGTGATTTGCCCGGCCGGCAGGCTGTCGCGCACACCGCCGCTGTTGAGCAGGGCCAGGTCGGCGCCGGTTTTCTCCATCATCGCCAGCGCGATCATCTGGCCCAGGTTGGTGGGCTGTTTGCGCACGCGCTCGCGGTCGCCATCCAGCACCGCGTCAGCGCTGCCCACCGGCACGCTCAGCCGCACCTGCCCCGCTGCCTGGAAGGGCTGCAGAAAGGCCTTCAGGCCGGCGTCCTCGGCGATTTGCTCGGTGTAGGGCACTTTCTTGCCGTCGGGCAGGCGATTTTTAAGGTTGACCGGGATCAGCTGGTAGCTGACCAGCGTGACCTTGCCGGCGTCGATCACAAAGTCAGCCCGGCCGACGTACTTGCCCCACTCATGGGCCTGCACGATCCAGGTGCCGTTCTGGCGGTCAGGGGCGCAGGGCGTGCCCGGCACATAGGCTTCGTTGCGCCGGTTCTCGGCCAGCATGCAGACCGGGTTCTGGCTGTGCCCGCCCACCACCAGATCCAGCCCGCTGGTGGCCCGCGCCATCTCCACATCGCCCGGCGCATTGACGCCCCGGTTGGCATCGGGGTAGTGGCCCATGTGGGTGGCGGCTATCACCATGTCGGCCTGGGCGCGCAGCCCGGGCAGCAGGCTGGCCGCCTCGGCGATGGGAGGGCGGATCTCGATGCCCGTCAAGTTCTCGGGCAGCACCATCTTGTTGGTGTCAGCTGTGGTCAGGCCGATCACCGCGACACGGTAGCCGCCGCGCTCGAAGATGCGGTAGGGCTCGAACATGCGCCGCCCGTCCTGGTAGATATTGGCCGCCAGCATCGGGAACTGGGTCCAGCCGCGCTGCTTGGCCAGCACCGCGGGCGGCTTGTCAAACTCGTGGTTGCCCACCGCCATGGCGTCGTAGCCGAGCAAGTTCATGCCCTTGAAGTCGGGCTCGGCATCCTGCAGATCGCTCTCGGGCACGCCGGTGTTCACATCACCGCCGTCCAGCAACAAGGTGTGGCCGCCGGCCGCCACCACCTCGGCGCGCAGCCGGTCAATCAGGGTCTTGCGCGCGGCCAGGCCGTATTCACCGTCGGCATTGGTCCAGAAGCGGCCGTGGTGGTCATTGGTGTGCAGGATCGTCAACTTGAGCGGCGGGCGCGGCGGCGGGGTGGCGCAGCCGGCTATCAACAGTGCCGTTGTCAGAGCGCTTGCCAGCGCGCAGGCGCGGAGGCTGACCCCAGCAGCAAAGCGGGACGGGCAGTGCAACAGCGGGGTCGGCCTCATCGGCGCATCTCCTGATCCTGAAGCATCGATCCTGCCACGCTGGCAGGCCCCTGCGCTCACAACACCAGCGCCGGCACGATGGCGGCCAGCAGCGCTGCTGCGCTGGCCGCCGCGCCTTGGGCGGTGGCCAGGGTGTGGGCATGGCTGAGGGTCTCGGCGGCCATGCCGGCGCCCATGTTGGTGAGCATTGCCAGGCCGATCACCCGCAGCCCGGCATGGCGGGCCAGGATGGTCTCGGGCACGGTGCTCATGCCCACGGCTTGAGCGCCCAGCAGTTGCAGCATGCGGATCTCGGCCGGGGTCTCGAACTGCGGGCCCAGCACCCAGGCATACACGCCCTGGTGCAGCGCGATGCCGGCAGCGGCGGCAGCGGCCAGGGCCTGCTCGCGCAGCGCGGGGTCGTAGGCCGACTGCATGTCGATGAAGCGGCTGGCGCCGGGCTCGTCATGCAGCGGCGTGCGCTGCACGACGTTCAAGTGGTCGCTGATCAGCATCAGCGAGCCCGGCGGCATCGTGGTGGCCAGGCTGCCGGCGGCATTGGTCAGCAGCAGCGCGTCGCAGCCCAGCGCGGCCAGGCTGCGGATGGCGCCCTTCATGCCGCCGGCGTCACCGGTCTCGTAGGCATGCTTGCGGCCGCGCAGCAGGGCCACCGCCACCCCGCCGATGCGGCCAAGGCGCAGGCTGCCGGCATGGCCGGCCACCCCCAGCACCGGGAAGGCGGGCAGGTCGGC
>JANLZT010000572.1:0-1639 GCA_031366465.1 Betaproteobacteria bacterium
CGCGCCGCTGGGCCCGCGCATCGAGAGCGAACTGGCCAACCACCTGGGCTATGTGAACCGCAGCCTGGAAGGCCGCGACTTCCTGGTGGGCGACAGCCTGACCGGCGCCGACATCCAGATGAGCTTTGTGGGCGAGGCCGCGCGCGGCCTGCGCGCCAGTTACCCGGCGATGGATGCCTGGGTGCGGCACCTGCAGGCCCGGCCGGCCTACCAGCGGGCGCTGGTGCGCGGTGGCCCCTACACGCTGGCCAGTTGACCGGGCCAGCGCCGGGTCAATCCCGGCGGCGCCCCACCAACAAGGTGGCGCCCTCGGGGCCGTAGTGTTCGGCATGCGGGGTGCCGCGCGGCACCTCGCAGCATTGGCCCTCGGCCAGTGGCTCGGGCCCCGCCGCGCGGGTCAGCGTCAAGCCGCCACGCAGCACCAGCAGGCGCGCATCGAAGGGGTGGTCGTGCTCGGCCAGCGCCAGATCGGGCGCCCATTCGCGCACCAGCACCTCGTTGAAGCCGTCTTGCGCCAGCGCGGCGCGGTATTGGGTTTCGTCCATGGCAAACCTTTCAGCGAAGTGAAGCGTTGAGTTTAGCCAGCAGCGCCGCGCCGGGGCAAAGCTCGGCCTCGGCCAACTGATTGAGGGGCTTGGCCACGGTGTTCAGGCCCTGGTGCAGGTCACCCGCCTCGGGGTCGATGAACAGCAGGCCGGTGGCGATCTCACCGCGCGCGCTGTGGGCCATCACCTGGTTCATGGCCCGGATGCGGTCGGTGGGGTCGTAGTCGACCACCAGCTTGCGCAGGCGCATCGTGGTTCCGTCATGCTGGGGCAGCAGGATGACCTCACCGGCGCCGGGCTCGGCCTTGATCTCGGCGGCCAGGTCTATGAAGTCGATGCGGCTGACCGCCTCGTTGTGCTCGCGCACATAGTCATAGCTGCGGGTGCTGCCAGCATGGTTGTTGAAGGCCACGCAGGGGCTGATGACATCGATGAAGGCCGCGCCGCCATGGGCGATGGCGCCTTCGATCAGCGGCACCAATTGGCCCTTGTCGCCCGAGAAGCCGCGCGCCACATAAGTGGCGCCGAGTTGCAGCGCCATGCCGATCAGGTCCACCGGTGAATCGGGGTTGATGACGCCCTTCTTGCTCTTCGAGCCCTTGTCGGCGGTGGCCGAGAACTGGCCCTTGGTCAGGCCATAGACGCCGTTGTTCTCGACGATGTAGACCATGCGCACCCCCCGCCGCATGGCATGCGCAAACTGGCCCAGGCCGATCGAGGCTGAATCGCCGTCGCCCGACACGCCCAGGTAGAGCAACTCGCGGTTGGCCAGGTTGGCGCCGGTCAGCACGCTGGGCATGCGGCCGTGCACGGTGTTGAAGCCGTGGCTGGCACCCAAGAAGTAATCAGGCGTCTTGCTGCTGCAGCCTATGCCTGAGAGCTTGGCCACCCGGTGCGGCGCTATGTCCAATTGCCAGCAGGCCTGCACGATGGCGGCCGAGATCGAATCGTGCCCACAGCCGGCGCACAGCGTGCTGATCTTGCCCTCGTAGTCGCGCCGGGTGTAGCCGACCTTGTTGCGGGCCAGCGTGGGGTGGTGCAGCTTGGGTTTGGCGATATAGGTCATGCGATTCTTTCGCGGCGCGGTGCCACGG
>JANLZT010000585.1:0-2756 GCA_031366465.1 Betaproteobacteria bacterium
GCGGGTTGATGATCTGCTTGCCGTTGACCACGATGGTGTCGTTGGCCAGGCCGCGGTCGTCGCGGTCCAGGTGCATCAGGCCGGCCTCGCGGGCCCGGAACCACACCAGGTTGCCGCCCGGGTCCTGCACCCACAGGTCGACATCGTTGGGGTTCATGTCGGGCCAGGACAGCGTGATGATGTACTCGGCCTTGGACGGGATGTCGCCAGCCTTCAGGGCCTTGGGGTTCATCGCCAGCAGTGCCACGATGAAGCAGAAGACGAACGCGATCAGCATGTTGAACAACATGTCGTAGAACGGATCGACCTCGGCTTCGCGGGTGCGGCGGCGGCTGCGCATGGCGGGTGGGTGGCGTGCTGGTGGCGTGCTGGTGGCGTGCGGGTGGCGCGCTGGTGGCGCGCGGATCAGCGCGGGCTGTCCTGTGAGATTGCCAGGCCGGCCCTTTGGCAATCCGCCACCAGCGCGTCGGCATAGCGGTCCAGCCGGGTGAGCTGCAGGCCCAGCAGGATGTTGCCCACCAGCCCCACCATGGTGGTCAGCAGCGCGATGCCCAGGCCCTGCGTCAGGCTCTTGAGCAGGTCCTGGGTCTGGTTGGGATCAAAGCTCTGGATGTTGCCGATCTGCAGCGCCAGCACCGAGAAACCGATCACCTTGCCCAGCAGGCCCAGCTTCAACTGGATGCCATTGACCCACCAGGCGGTGTGGTGCGGGCCTTGCGCCATTTCGACCAGCAGGTCGAGCGGGGCGTTGTCGTCGCGCGGGTTGGCGCGCAGTGCGGCCAGGTACTCGCCGGCCCAGCCCTGCGCCAGGCCACCTTGCACCCCGCCCTGGCGCGCGGCCTGTAGCAGGCCCCGTTGGCGCTGCAGCTCGCGGCTGCGGCCACCGCACCACAGCGTGCTGGCCACGAACACCAGGATGATCACCAGCGTCAGCCCGGTGGGGTCGCTCGACAGCAGCAGCGACCACACGCCGCGCATGCCCAGCAGCCAGCCGCCAAAGGCCAGCATGCCGCCCAGGGTCAGCCACTCCAGCCAGATCGGCTCGATCAAGAAGCCATCGTCACGGCGCGTGGCCGCGTTCTTCAGGGGTTTGGCAAAGGGGTTCATCGGGGTTGTCAGCCGCCGCGCTTGGTCAGCGCGCCAAAGCCGCGCTGTGGGTCATAGCCCCAGGCCGCCAGGCCAAAACACAGGGCCAGCGTGGCCAGCACCACATAGGGCGAGACGCCGGCATCCTTGCCGTAGAGCGCAAAGCGCAGCCACTCCACCGCATGCGTGAAGGGGTTGAAGCGGGCGATCTGCCAGACCCAGTTAGCGCCCGATTCCTCCAGCTTCCACAGCGGGTAGAGCGCGGTGGACATGAAGTACATCGGGAAGATCACGAAGTTCATGGTGCCGGCAAAGTTCTCCAATTGTTTGATGTGCACGCTCAGCAGCAGGCCGAGTGCGCCCAGCATCAGCGCCGCACTCACCGCTGCGGCCAGCACCATCGGTGCGATCTTGAGAAATTCGGGGCCGAACACCGGCAGCGTCGTGCCCAGGGCCCAGGCGACGATCACAAACGCTGCCGCCTGCGCCAGCGACAGCACTGCCGTGGCACACAGCTTGGCAAACAGGATCCACCCCCTTGGCAGCGGCGCGGTGAGCAGCAGCCGCATCAGGCCCATCTCGCGGTCATAGACCATCGCCAGGCTGCTCTGCATGCCGTTGAACAGCAGCACCATGCCCACCAGGCCGGGCGCGATGTAGATGTCGTAGGGGATGTAGGTGTCGTAGGGCTCGTTGATGGCCACGCCGAAGACATTGCGAAAACCCGCCGCGAACACCGCCAGCCACAGCAGCGGCCGCACGATGGCCGAGACCAGCCGGCCGTACTGGCGCGCGAACTTCATCAGCTCGCGCATCACGATGGCCCGCAGGGCCTGCAAAGCGTGTCTTGTTGCAGATGGCATCAGTGGCCCTTGCAAAGCTTCTCGGGCGCATCGGCGCCCAGGGTGTCGAGCGTGTTTTTGGGATGCAGCATGCCGTCCACCGGTGCGCTGGCCACCACGCTCTGGCCGTCGCCCAGCAGCAGCGGCTGGCGCAATTGGCCGTCCCAGGGGCGAAAGCCCATCGTCAGACCCTTAGATCCATCGATTTCCACCTCGGCCAGGGCCTGCTGGATCGCAGCGGCGGGGCCCTTGGGCGCTGCCACGATGGCTGCAATCACGGCCTTGCCCGCCATCCAGGCGGCCCAGTCGCTGCCCAGCATCGGCCGGCCGGCGGCCTTGGCAAAGCGGCGCGACACCTGGGGCGCGCCAAAGCGCTCGAAGCTGGCATGCCAGGCCAGCGCCACCAGGCCGGCGTCGCCCACCACCGGCCGGGGCAGGGCGCTGCGGTAGGGCAGGGCGCGGGCAAATTCACCGTCGCTGTCGACCACCCAGACCACGTCGTAGGCCGGCGCGGCGCTGGGGCCGGTCAGCAGCAAGGGGTTGGCCAGATCGCGTTCACGCGGGTCGGCTGAGAGCTTGAAGGCCTTGCTGGCCACCAGCTTCAGGCCATAGCGCTTGATCGAGGCTTGAGCGCTGGCGCTGCGCTCGCGGTCGGCGTCACTGGGCCCGGTGAGCAGCAGCACCTGCAGCCAGCGCCGCGCGGCCAGGGTTTGGGCCAGCGCATCGGCGCGCATGCGCTCGCTGGGCATCAGGTGCAGCATTTGCGGCCGGCAATCGCGTTCGCGCAGCCGATCAGCGGTCTCGCCCAGGTTGAGCAGCGGCAGCTTG
>JANLZT010000595.1:0-10422 GCA_031366465.1 Betaproteobacteria bacterium
ATCGCCATCGGCGCTGACGGCCACGCGACGGTCTATGTCGGCAAGGTCGACCTCGGCAATGGCTCGCGCACCGCGCTCGCCCAGCTCGCCGCCGATGAGCTGGATCTGCCCTTCGACCGCATCACGATGGTGATGGGTGACACCGCCACCACCCCAGACCAATGGCTGAGTGGTGCCAGCACGACCATCGCGCAGGGTGGCTTGGAGTTGCGCCGCGCCTGCGCCACGGCGCGCGCCGTACTGCTCGCACGCGGCGCCGCGAAGCTGGGCCTGGCGGCCGACGACGCGCATTGCCGCGACGGCGCCGTGTTTGCCAAGGCCGACCCGGCGCGCCGCGTCGGCTATGGCGAGCTGGCCGTGTCGGCGCCACTGCAACTGGCGGTGGACCCCAAGGTGGTGCTCAAAAAACCGGCCGACTACCAGTGGATCGGCAAACCGGTCCCGCGCGTGGACATCCCCGGCAAGCTGACCGGCGAATGGACCTATGTGCACGACTTCCGGGTGCCGGGCATGCTGCACGCGCGGGTGCTGCGGCCCGGTGCGGCGGGCGCGTCCTTGCTGTCCTTCGACGACAGTGCCGCCAAGCAGATCGACGGCTTCGTGCGCAGTGTTCGCAAGGGCGATTTCCTGGCGGTGCTTGCCAAGACCGAATGGGGTGCGATCAAGGCCATGCGTGCCGTCAAGGCGCAGTGGGGTGGCGCCGAGTTGCTGCCTGAGCAGGCCACCGTGTTCGACCACTGGCGCGGCCTGAAGATCGCCAAGGAAGACGTGACGCAAAACGTCGGCGATGCGCGCGCGGCGCTGGCCGCTGTCACCCACCCCGCGCGCAAGCTCAAGGCCCGCTACGACTTCGCGGTGCAGACCCACGCCTCGATGGGCCCGAGCTGCGCGGTGGCCGACTTCCGGGACGGCCAGCTCACCGTCTGGAGCGCGTCGCAGGCGACCCACTCGCTGGTCACCGAGATCGCGCCCATCGTCGGCCTGCCCGCCGAGAAGGTCCGCATCGTCTACCTCGAAGGCTCGGGCTGCTACGGCCGCAACGGCCACGAAGATGCGTCCGCCGACGCCGCGCTGCTGGCGGTGCTGAGCGGCCAGCCGGTGCGGGTGCAGTGGATGCGCGACGACGAGATGGCGCGCTCGCCCAAGAGCCCGCCGCGCTCCATCGACCTCGAAGCCGGGCTGGATGAGGCCGGTGACATCGTCGCCTGGCAGGGCGACTTCTGGATCGCGCTGAACCACATCGTCGCCTTCAAGCCGCTGGACTTTCCGCTGCTGGCCGCAACCGAGACCGGCCTGCCGCGCCCGGGCAACTGGGTCGGATTTTTGTTCCAGAACTCAGGTCTGGGCTACACCCTGCCCAATGTGCGCGTCAACACGCGCCACGTCGAGCGTGCCTTCTTCCGCAGCGCCCACCTGCGCAGCCCGGGCCGCATCGAGAACACCTTTGCCAACGAGAGCTTCATCGACGAGTTGGCCTACGCTGCAAAGGCCGACCCGGCCGAGTACCGGCTGCGTTTCATGAAGGACTCGCGCGGTGTGGCGGTGATCCAGAAGGCGATGGCGCGTGCCAAATGGCAAAGCCGTGTCGGCGTCAACCCAAATGCAGCGGCCGGTGGCGACATCGCCCGCGGCCGCGGCATCAGCTACCTGCGCTACAGCAACAACAACACCTATGTGGCGGCGGTGGCCGATGTGGCGGTGAACCGCAAGACCGGTGCGATCTTGGTCGAGCGCGTCTGCATCGCCCACGATTGCGGCCTGGTCGTCAACCCCGACGGCACCATCAACCAGATCGAAGGCGGCACGATCCAGACTGTCAGCCGCACGCTGATGGAGGCCGTGCGCTGGGACCGGCGCGAGGTGCTGTCGCGCGACTGGGCGAGCTACCCGATCCTGCGCCACGACCAGGTGCCGCGCGTCGAGGTGGACCTGATCGACCGCCCTGACCAGCCCACTTTCGCGGCCGGCGAGCCGACGCCTTGCGCCATCCCGGCGGCCATCGCCAACGCGGTGTTTGATGCCACCGGGGTGCGGCTGCGCGAGCTGCCCTTCACCCCGGATCGGGTGAAAGCGGCCTTGCTGCGGCCCGTCGGGGCCTGAGCCATTGCCTGGTCTGGCAAGCGCAGCCCGCAGCCTCGGGCGGCGCCCGGCCTTGGCCTGACTTCAGGCCGGCAAGGCTTGCAGAACCCGCCGGCACCAGTCGAGCAGGCCATGCTCGGCCAATTGCAGCGCCGCCGCGCCATCGGCCGTCGGCGGGCAGCTCAGCGGCGTGCTGCAGCAGGCCGTCCAGCATGCCGGTGCCGTCAGGCCGCCAGGCGGCGCTGCAGGAAATCAAGCCGGTCCTGGCCCCAGAACAACTCGCCATCGATCACATAGGTCGGCGCGCCAAAGACGCCCAGCGCGATGGCGCGCTCGGTGTTGGCGTCATAGGCCTGCTGCGCCGCCGCGCCCTTGGATTGGTCCAGGCGCTGGGCCTCCAGGCCGTTCTCGGCCAGCAAGGCGGCCAGCGTGGCGGGGTCAGCGATGTGGCGCTCCTGGGCCCACACCGCGCGCATCACGGCGCCGGCAAAGGCCAGCGCGGCGGCGTCGCCGTCATGCTGCCGCACCGCGATGATCAGGCGTGCCGCGTCGTCGGCCGGCACCGGAAAATGCCTGGGCTGCAAGGTGAGCGGCAGCGCCAGGTGCCGGCTGAAGCGTGCCAGTTCCACCAGCCGGTAGGCCTGGCGCTGTGGTGCGCGCCTGGGCAGCGGCAAGCCACCCGAGACCGGGAAGATGCGGCCATAGTCGGCCGGCAGCACCTGGATGGTGGCGCCGGCCGCTGCGGCGATGTCCTGCAGGCGCTGGTGGCCCAGGTAGGTCCAGGGCGATTGCGGGGCGAAGTAGTAGTCGATCACCAGGCTCATGGCGGGGCTCCTGCGGGGTGGGGCGCAGTGTAGGGCGGCCCAGGCCCGCCGGGCTCAGGTCCGCCGGGTTCAGGCCTGGGCCAGCAAGGCCCGCAAAAACCGCCCCGTGTGGCTGCCCTCGCAAGCCGCGATCAGCTCCGGCGGCCCGACTGCCAACACCCGCCCGCCCCCCGCGCCACCCTCGGGCCCCATGTCGATCACCCAGTCGGCCGTCTTGATCACATCCAGGTTGTGCTCGATCACGACGATGGTGTTGCCGGCGTCGCGCAACTGGTGCAGCACGCGCAGCAGCAACTCGATGTCGGCAAAGTGCAGGCCGGTGGTGGGCTCGTCCAGGATGTAGAGGGTGCGGCCGGTGTCGCGCTTGCTCAGCTCCAGCGCCAGCTTGACGCGCTGGGCCTCGCCGCCTGACAAGGTGGTGGCACTCTGGCCCAGCGTGATGTAGCCCAGGCCGACGTCCAGCAGGGTCTGCAGCTTGCGCGCCAGCGCCGGCACGGCACTGAAGAACCCGCGCGCTTCTTCCACCGTCATGCCCAGCACCTCGCTGATGTTGCGGCCCTTGTAGGCCACCTCCAGCGTCTCGCGGTTGTAGCGCTTGCCGGCGCAGGTGTCGCAGGGCACGTAGACATCGGGCAGAAAGTGCATCTCCACCTTCAGCACGCCGTCGCCCTGGCAGGCCTCGCAGCGCCCACCGCCGCTGGATGCGCCGACGTTGAAGCTGAAGCGGCCCGAGCCATAGCCGCGCTCGCGCGCCATCGGCACCTCGGCAAACAGCTCGCGGATGGGGGTGAACAGCCCGGTGTAGGTGGCCGGGTTGCTGCGCGGGGTGCGGCCGATCGGGCTCTGGTCGACGTTGATGACCTTGTCGAAGGCGTCCATGCCCTCGATCTCGTCATAGGGCGCCGGTTCGGCATGGCTGTGATACAGCTTGCGCGCCACCGCCGTGTACAGCGTGTCGTTGATCAGCGTGCTCTTGCCCGAGCCTGAGACACCGGTGACGCAGGTGAGCAGGCCGACCGGGATCTCGGCGGTGACGTTTTTCAAGTTGTTGCCGCGGGCATTGATGAGCCGCAGGCAGGTGGCGGTGGACGGGGTGTAGCTGGGCCAGGCCGGTGCCTTGTCGCCCTTGTTGACCTTGACCTCAGGCTTGGCCGCGGCCGGCGCGGCGGCCGGGTCCCAGGTGTGGCGCAGCTCGGGCACCTCGATTTGCAGCGTGTGCGACAAATAGCGGCCGGTCAGGCTGTCGGGATGCGCCGCCACCTCGTCGGGCGTGCCCTGGGCGATCACCCGGCCGCCGTGCACGCCGGCCCCCGGGCCCATGTCGATCACATGGTCGGCGGCGCGGATCATGTCCTCGTCATGCTCGACCACCAGCACGCTGTTGCCCAGGTCACGCAGATGGCGCAGGGTGCCGATCAGGCGCTCGTTGTCGCGCTGGTGCAGGCCGATGCTGGGCTCGTCCAGCACATACATCACGCCGGTCAGGCCGCTGCCGATCTGGCTGGCCAGCCGGATGCGCTGGCTCTCGCCGCCTGACAGGCTGTCGGCACTGCGGTCCAGGCTGAGGTAGTTCAGGCCCACATCGTTCAGGAACTTGAGCCGGGCGCGGATCTCGCGCACCACCTTGTCGGCGATCTCGGCCTTGGCGCCTTGTAGCTTGAGGGTCTCGAAGTAGGCCAGGGCCTCGGCCAAGGTGGCGTGCTCGACCTGGTAGATGGCCTGGCGCGGCTGGGCCGGGTCAATGCCCTGCAAGTAGACATGGCGGGCCTCGCGCCGCAGCCGGGCGCCGCCGCAGTGGGCGCAGGGCTTGGCGGCCTGGTAGCGGGCCAGGTCCTCGCGCACGGTGGCTGAGTCGGTCTCGCGGTAGCGCCGCTCAAAGTTGGGGATGATGCCCTCGAAGGGGTGGGATCGCCTGACGCTGCGGGTCTTGCTGGCCTTGCCTGGTTTGGCGCTTTCGGCCTCGTAGACGAACTCGATTTCGTCATCGCCCGAGCCATGCAGCAAGGCCTGCTGCGCGGCGGGCGGCAGTTGCTCATAGGGTGTCTCGATGTCGAAGGCGTAGTGGCGGGCCACGCTTTCCAGCATCGAGTGGGTGTAGGCATTGCGCCGGTCCCAGCCCTTGACGGCACCGCCGGCCAGGCTGAGCGACGGGAAGGCCACCACCCGATCGGGGTCGAACACGGTCTGCACCCCCAGGCCATCGCAGTGCGGGCAGGCGCCCATCGGCGCGTTGAAGGAGAACAGCCGCGGCTCCAGCTCGGGCAGCGCATAGCTGCAGACCGGGCAGGCGAACTTGCTGGAAAACAGATGTTCACGGCCGCCCTCCATCTCCAACGCAAGCGCCCGCCCATCGGCGGCGCGCAGCGCGGCCTCGAAGCTCTCGGCCAGGCGCTGCTTCATCTCGGGCCGGGATTTCAGGCGGTCGATCACCACATCGATGTCGTGCTTCTCGTTTTTTTTCAGCACCGGCAGCTCGGTGGCCTCGACGATCTGGCCGTCCACCCGGAAGCGCACATAGCCGCGCGCCTGCATGTCGGCAAACAGCTCGGTGAACTCACCCTTGCGGTCGCGCACCACCGGGCTCAGCACCATCAGCCGGGTGTCCTCGGGCAGGGCCAGCACGGCGTCCACCATCTGGCCCACGCTTTGCGCCTGCAGCGGCAGGTCGTGGTCGGGGCAGTAGGGCGTGCCGGCGCGGGCATACAGCAGGCGCAGGTAGTCGTGGATCTCGGTGACGGTGCCCACGGTGGAGCGCGGGTTGTGGCTGGTGGCCTTTTGCTCGATGGAAATTGCCGGGGAGAGGCCTTCGATCACGTCCACATCGGGCTTGTCCATCAGCTGCAAGAACTGACGGGCATAGGCGCTCAGGCTCTCGACATAGCGGCGCTGGCCCTCGGCATACAGGGTGTCGAAGGCCAGGCTGGACTTGCCCGATCCCGACAGCCCGGTGATCACCACCAGCGCGTGCTTGGGGATGTCCAAGTCGATGTTCTTGAGGTTGTGGGTGCGCGCGCCCCGGATCTGCAGATGGGTGGCGCCGGCCGGCAAGGGGCGCGCAGCAGCAGCGGTCGTCAGTGTTTTTGCGGGCGCAGGCAGTTGGGCAGGCAGGGACTCAGGGGCGGGGGGCGGCATGGCGGCAACGTGGCGAGGGCAACCGGCCATCATAGCGGCCCGGTTGTTGCCGGGCGGGGGTCCAGCTTGGTCGGCTGGCGCGGGCGGGCGCTGCCGCAGCGGTGTCAACCGCCCAGCACGCGCAGGATCTCGGGCCCGTAGGCCTCCAGCTTCTTGGCGCCCACGCCGCTGATGCCGGCCAGCGCGGCCAGTGAATCGGGCGCCTCGCGCGCCATCTCGGCCAGTGCGGCATCGTGGAACACGATATAGGCCGGCAGGTTGTGCTCGCGCGCCACCTCGGCGCGCCAGGCCTTGAGGGCGGCAAAGCGCACCAGGCCGGCATCGTCCAAGGGCAGCGGCGGCGGCTTGCCGGCGCTGCCAGCGGGTTTGGCAGCAGCGCGGGTGCGCCGGTTGCGGCCACCGGCGGGTGGGTCAGCCGGCACCCGCAGCAGCACCTGCACCTCACCGCGCAGCACCGCGCGGGCCGAGTCACTCAGCTCCAGGGTGTTGAACTCCCCCACGCTGTGCACATGGCCCAGCGCCACCAGTTGGCGCAGCACGCCGCGCCAGGCCTGCTCGGTGACGTCGGCACCGATGCCGAAGGTGGACAAGTGCTGGTGGCCGCGCTGCGTCACCTTCTCAGTGACCTTGCCGCGCAGCACATCGATCAGGTGGCCGGCGCCAAAGCCGAAACCGCTCTGCTGGTGGAAGCGGTAGATGCAGCTCAGGGCCTTGCGGGCGGCGTCGGTGGCGTCCCACACGGCTGGCGGTTGCAGGCAGTTGTCGCAATTCCCGCAAGGGCTGCTTGCTTCACCAAAATAGGTCAGCAGCCGCACGCGCCGGCAATCATGGGCCTCGGCCAGCGCCAGCAGGGCGTCCAGCTTGCCGCGCTGCAGGCGCTTGAAATCCTCGGCCGCCTCGCCCTCGTCGATCATCCGGCGCTGGTTGACCACGTCGGCCAGGCCATAGGCCATCCAGGCGGTGGCGGGCGCGCCGTCGCGGCCGGCGCGGCCGGTCTCCTGGTAATAGCCTTCGATGTTCTTGGGCAGATCCAGGTGGGCCACAAAGCGCACATCGGGCTTGTCGATGCCCATGCCAAAGGCGATGGTGGCCACCATCACGATGCCGTCCTGGCGCAAGAAGCGGTCTTGGTGGCGGCGCCGCACGGCGGCGTCCAGGCCGGCGTGGTAGGGCAGCGCGGTGATGCCCTCGGCGGCCAGCCAGGTGGCGGTTTCTTCGACCTTCTTGCGGCTCTGGCAGTAGACGATGCCAGCGTCGCCCTCGTGCTCGTCCTGCAAGAAGCGCAGCAACTGGCGCCGCGGATCGTCCTTCTCGACGATCACGTAGCGGATATTGGGCCGGTCGAAGCTGGCCACGAACTGGCGCGCATCGGTCAGCGCCAGGCGCTCGACGATGTCGGCGCGGGTGTGGTCGTCGGCGGTGGCCGTGAGCGCCAGGCGCGGCACGTCGGGGTAGCGCTGGTGCAGTTGCGACAGGCCCAGATACTCCTCGCGGAAGTCATGGCCCCACTGGCTGACGCAATGCGCCTCGTCGATGGCCAGCAGGCTGAACAGGCCGCGCTCGTGCAGGCTGTCGAGCATCGCCAGGAAGCGGGTGGTGAGGATGCGCTCGGGCGCCGCATACAGCAGCACCAGCTTGCCGGCCATCAGCTCGCGCTCCACCTGCCGGGCCTGGTCGCCTTCGAGCGAGCTGTTCAAAAAGGCCGCCGGCACGCCGGCCTCATCCAGGGCGCCGACCTGGTCGTGCATCAGCGCGATCAGCGGGCTGACCACCAGCGTCACGCCGCGCCCGGCGCGGTGGCGGGCGATCGCCGGCACCTGGTAGCACAGGCTCTTGCCCCCGCCGGTGGGCATCAGCACCAAGGCATCACCGCCGGCACACACATGGGCCACCACGGCGGCCTGCTGGCCCCTGAAGGCGCCGTAGCCGAACACCTGCTGCAGGATGTCGAGCGGGGCGGTGGAGGTGCTGGTGGAGGCGGAGGCGACAGGGCTGCTGGGCATGGAGCCGGGATGTTAACCAGCCGGCCCGGCCCGCCGGCTGCGCCGCTAACTGATGGTCAGGTGCTCGGTGCCGGCCGACAGGTCGCGGTTGCGGGCCCGGTTGCTGTGCAGCTTGATCTGCAGCCGCAGGTCGTTGAGCGAGTCGGCGTTGCGCAGCACATCCTCCAGCGTCACGGCGTGGCTCTCGTAGAGGTCAAACAGCGCCTGGTCGAAGGTCTGCATGCCCAGCTCTCGGCTGCGCTTCATCAGGTCCTTCATCTCGGCCACCTCGCCCTTGAAGATCAGGTCGGCGATCAGCGGGGTGTTGAGCAAGATCTCCACCGCCGCGATGCGGCCCTTGCCCTCTTCGCGCGGCAGCAGGCGCTGCGAGACGATGGCCTTCAAGTTGAGTGACAAATCCATCAGCAACTGCGAGCGCCGCTCCTCGGGGAACAGGTTGATGATGCGGTCCAGCGCCTGGTTGGCGCTGTTGGCGTGCAGGGTGGTGATGCACAGATGGCCGGTCTCGGCAAACGCCACCGCGTGGTCCATGGTCTCGCGGTCGCGGATCTCGCCCATCAGGATCACGTCGGGGGCCTGGCGCAGGGTGTTTTTGAGCGCCGCCTCCCAGCCGTCGGTGTCGATGCCCACCTCGCGCTGGGTGATGATGCAGTTCTTGTGGGCATGCACATATTCCACCGGGTCTTCGATGGTGATGATGTGGCCAAAGCTGTGGGTGTTGCGGTGGTCCACCATCGCCGCCAGCGAGGTGCTCTTGCCCGAGCCGGTGGCGCCCACCACGATCACCAGCCCACGCTTGGTCATGGCGATGTCTTTGAGCACCGGCGGCAGACCGAGCGAATCGACGGTGGGCAGGTCGCGCGGGATGGTGCGCATCACCAGGCCCACATGGCCCTGCTGCATGAAGGCATTGACCCGGAACCGCCCCACCCCGGCCGGCGAGATCGCGAAATTGCACTCCTTGGTGCGCTCAAATTCACTGGCCTGGCGCTCGTTCATCACCGAGCGCGCCAGTGCCAGCGTGTGCTGGCCGGTAAGCGGCTGGGGCGAGACCCGGGTGACCTTGCCGTCGACCTTGATCGCGGGCGGGAAGTCAGCCGTCAGGAACAGGTCAGAGCCGCCGCGCGAGCCCATCAGGCGCAGCAGATCGTGGATGAATTTCGAGGCTTGTTCGCGTTCCATGAGGGGCCTCGTTCTTCAATCAACCCGGGAAGTTTTCAGGCAGTTTGGCCTTGGAGCGGGCCTCGGCCGGCAGGATCAGGTTGCGCCGCATCAGGTCGGACAGGTTTTGGTCGAGGGTCTGCATGCCCACGTTCTGGCCGGTCTGGATCGACGAGTACATCTGCGCCACCTTGTTCTCGCGGATCAGGTTGCGGATGGCCGGGGTGCCGATCATGATCTCGTGCGCGGCCACCCGGCCGGTGCCGTCCTTGAGCTTGCACAGGGTCTGCGAGACCACCGCCACCAGCGACTCACTCAGCATTGCGCGCACCATGTCTTTCTCGTTGGCCGGGAAGACATCGACGATGCGGTCCACCGTCTTGGCCGCGCTGCTGGTGT
Organism: Betaproteobacteria bacterium; assembly: GCA_031366465.1. Lineage (GTDB taxonomy): Bacteria > Pseudomonadota > Gammaproteobacteria > Burkholderiales > Burkholderiaceae_C > Pseudaquabacterium. The sequence goes on from JANLZT010000595.1 coordinate 9,599, forward strand.
GCAGGGTGCCAAACACCAGGTGGCCGGTCTCGGCGGCGGTGAGTGCCAGGCGGATGGTCTCCAGATCGCGCATCTCGCCCACCAGGATGGCGTCGGGGTCTTCGCGCAGCGCCGAGCGCAGCGCATTGCCAAAACTCATGGTGTGGGGGCCCACCTCACGCTGGTTGATCAGGCACTTCTTGCTCTCGTGCACAAACTCGATCGGGTCTTCCACCGTCAGCACATGGCCGTACTCGTTTTCGTTGAGGTGGTTGACCATCGCCGCCAGCGTGGTGCTTTTGCCTGAGCCGGTGGGGCCGGTGACCAGCACCATGCCGCGCGGGCGCAGCGCCAGCTCGCCAAAGATCTTGGGCGCGGCCAGTTGCTCCAGCGACAGGATCTTGCTCGGGATGGTGCGGAACACCGCGCCCGCGCCGCGGTTCTGGTTGAAGGCATTGACCCGGAAACGCGCCAGGCCCTGGATCTCGAACGAGAAATCAACCTCCAGCACGTCCTCATAGGCCTTGCGCTGGTTGTCGTTCATGATGTCGTAGACCATCGCGTGCACGGCGCGGTGGTCCAAGGCCTCGACATTGATGCGCCGCACATCGCCATTGACCCGGATCATCGGCGGCAGGCCGGCCGACAGGTGCAGGTCAGAGGCCTTGTTCTTGACCGAAAACGCCAGCAGTTGGGTGATGTCCATGGGGTGCTTGGGTTAGCCTCGCTGCATTATGACGAGCGTTGACTTCAACTTGGGGCAAGTCCACCGCCGCATCGCCGCCGCCTGTGGCGTCGCCGGGCGGCCCGTGCAGGCCGTCACGCTGCTGGCGGTGAGCAAGACC
>JANLZT010000238.1:0-1560 GCA_031366465.1 Betaproteobacteria bacterium
GTGGCGCGCGACGTGGGCGGCCAGTTGGCGGCTGGCAAGCGCTGCATCTTCGGCGTGATGGTGGAAAGCCATCTGCAGGCCGGCGCGCAGAAGTTCAGCCCCGGCCAGGACGACCCGGCGCGGCTGGTTTACGGCCAGAGCATCACCGATGCCTGCATCGGCTGGGATGATTCGGTGGGGGTGTTGCAGATCCTCAGCGACGCGGTGCTGGCCCGGCGCAGCAAGGGCTGAGCGCCGCCAATACGGCCCAAAGCGGCCTGACGCGCAGTCGGGCCGCTGTCAGCCCCCATCAATGTTGGCGCGTTAAGCTGCTATCCGCACCCCATTGACCATGATGACGATTGCCGCCCTTGCCTGCCCCGCCCGCGCCTTGAGCCTGGTGGAGATCATCGATTTCAAGTGGTTGATGGCCGGCGACGGCCACCGGGTGCATGTGGAACGCCTGCAATGCGATCCGGCCTATGCCAGCGCCTGTCTGCAGCAAGGCGCCAGCTCCCAGATCCCCGCACTGCGCGAATGCGCCTGCCGGCTGGCCCGGGTGCTGAAGGTCGCGCTGCCGGTGGGTTGAGCGGCTGGCCGCTGGCCGGCGTGCAGCCGCACCCGGCAGGTCGGCAACGTTGGGAAACACCCTTGGCAGCCAAGCGCAAAGCGCTGGCCTCACAATCGTGTGGCATGTCATGGGAGGTGGGATATGGGTTCCGATCCGTCGCAAAAAGCGACCACTGATCGCCGAGTCCGCAAGTTGGGCGTCTGGCTGGTCATCACCAATATGGCGGCGGCTGCGCTGCTGAGTGGCCTGTTCACCTTGTGGGTCGGCGACAGCCGCCAAGCTGCGCTGGAACGCGCCCAGGACAATGTGCGCAATGTGGCCGGCGCAGTGGCGCAGCGGGTGCATGGTGATATTGCGCGCGTCGACCTGGCGCTGCAGTCCTTGGTGTCGGCCTATGCCCGCAATCCGCAGCGTGGCTTCGAACCCAAGGGGCCGATCGGCATCGAGCTGGCCGATTTGCGCGCGGTGTTGACCGAGGTCGACGCGCTGCTGATCAGCGATGCCCAAGGCGGGGTGCAGCTCGGCAAGCCGGCCGACATGCCGCCGGTCCAGGTGAGCGACCGCGATTTCTTCATCGCGGCGCGCGACACAGTGGCCACCACGGCGCCGGTGTTGTCGCAACCGTGGGTGGGGCGTGTCAGCGGCAAGTGGGTGATTTCTGTGGCACGCGCGCTGCGCAATGCCGACGGCAGCTTCGCCGGGGTGGTGCATGCCAACCTCAGCAGCGAGCGCTTTTCGCGCCAGTTTGCTGAGGTCGATCTGGGCCAGGAAGGGGCCATCGCGCTGCGCACCGACAGCCTGGCGCTGGTGGCGCGGATCACGCCGCAGGGCCCAATAACCGAGGGCCTGGGCGGCGCCAATGTGTCGGCCCAACTCAAGGCCGCGCTGGCCGACAACCCGAAATCCGGTGTCTACATGGTGCGCCGCAAGGCCGACGGTGCTGAGCGGGCCAGCGCCTACCAGCGGGTCGAGGGCTACCCGCTGTACGTGATCGTCGGCACCGGCACCGA
>JANLZT010000664.1:0-4527 GCA_031366465.1 Betaproteobacteria bacterium
CTCGGCCAGCCGGCGCAGCAGGAAACGGCGCTCCGGCGCTTGCCGCGCCAGGTCGGCCGCTGCCCGGTAATGCGCCCTGGCCTCGGCCAGCCGGCCGGCGCGGCGGCACAGGTCGGCCATTGCCGCCGGGGCCGCCGCGTAGCCGGCCAAGGCCGGCAGCAGCGGCTCGATCAGCGCCAGGCCGGCCTCGGGGCCGTCGCGCAGGGCCACCGCCACCGCCCGGTTCAGCGCCACCACCGGGCTGGGCTCGATGCGCAGCAGGGCGTCGTACAGGCCGACGATCTGCGGCCAGTCGGTGGCCGCCGCGCTGGGCGCCTCGCCGTGCAGGGCAGCGATGGCCGCTTGCAGCGCGTAGCCGCCAAAGCCCGGCTGCGACAGCGCGCCCTGGGCCAGCGCGCAGCCCTCGGCAATGGCGCCGTGCTTCCACAGGCTGCGGTCCTGGGCCTCCAGCGGCACCAGGTCGCCGTCGGCAGCCAGGCGGGCGGCGCGGCGGGCGTCGTGCAGCAGCAGCAGCGCCAGCAGGCCCTGCACCTCGGGTCCGGGTTCGGGCAGCAGGCTGTGCAGCAATCGCGCCAGGCGGATGGCCTCGTCGGCCAGCGCGCCGTCCTGGGCCGCATGGCTCTCGTTGAAGACCAGGTAGACCACCCGCAGCACGCTGGCCAGGCGCGCCGGCCGCTCGGCCGGCCCGGGCACCTCGTAGGGGATGCGCGCCGCGCTGATCTTGGCCTTGGCGCGGACGATGCGCTGGGCCAACGCGGGCGTGGCCATCAGGAAGGCGCTGGCAATGGCCTCGGTGGTCAGGCCGCAGACCTCACGCAGGGTCAGCGCGATGCGCGCCTCCTCGGCCAGGCTGGGGTGGCAGCAGGTGAAGATCAGGCGCAGCCGGTCGTCCTCGATGGCCTGGGCCTGGTCGTGCAGTTGCTCCCAGCCCGGGGCGTCGTCGGCCAGCGCCTCGGCCTGTTCGGTGGCCTCGTCCCAAGGCACGAAGCGCCGGTCGCGGCGGATGCGGTCGATGCCCTTGAAGCGCCCCGCCGACACCAGCCAGGCCACCGGGTTGGCCGGCACGCCCTGCGCCGGCCATTTCTCGGCTGCGGCCACAAAGGCGTCGTGCAGCGCCTCCTCGGCAGCATCCAGGCTGCCCAGCAGGCGCACCAGGGTGGCGTACACCCGCCGGCCCTGCTGGCGGTAGAGCGCGGCGACGATGTCGTTCATGGCGCCAGCCTAAACCAGGCGGCGCAGCGCGGCGCGGCTACGCTGCCGCCACCGGCAGCGCCGCATGCGCATGGCGGGCCGCCAGCACCGCATGCCAGTCGCGCCAGGCCCGGCCCGGGTGCACCTGGCCGCAGGCCGGGCAGCGGCGCTGGTCCGCAGGGCTGCTGTAGAAGGCCTCGTAGACCCGCGGCAAATCCGTGACGATGCTGGCCAGTTGCAGCTCGCGCCGGGCAAGCTGCGTGCCGCAGTGCGCGCAGTGCCAGCAGAAGGCATCGATCACGCCCAGCGCCCGGCTGCGCTCGATCACCGTGCACAGGCTGCCGGGCTGGGGCCGTTGCGGTGAGTGCTGCACATGCGCCGGCAGCAAGAAGACATCGCCCTCGTGCAGGTCCACCCGCTCGTAGCGGCCGCGGTCCCACAGCAGCAGGTGGGCCATGCCCTTGATCTGGTGGAAATACTCCTCGTGCGGGTCGTCGTGGAAATCGGTGCGCTGGTTGGGCCCGCCCACCACGGTGCAGACCAGGTCGCTGTCGGCCCAGATCTGCTGGTTGCCCACCGGCGGCTTCAGTTCGGCGGCATGGTCGGCGATCCAACGCTGGAAGTTGATGGGGCGGCCATAAGTCAACATGGGGTTCTCCGGTGGCGATGGGCGAGGTGACGATCGGCAAGTTGGCGCTGGCTATCATGCGGCGCGCCATGGCCCCAGCCCCCAATCCGCTGCTCGCTCCGCCCGCCGCGCCCGGCCACCGGGTGCCGGGGCTGGAGGCCGATGAGGCGGCGCGGCTGGCCGGCCAGGTGACGCTCAAGCAACTGCGGGCCTTTGCGGCGGTGGCCGGCGACGGCAGTTTCACCGGCGCCGCACAGCGCTTGTTTGTCAGCCCGTCGGCGGTGTCGGCGCTGGTGCGCGGCCTGGAGTCGGCACTCGGCCTGCGGCTGCTGGACCGCAGCACCCGCCGGCTGGCCCTGACCCCCGTGGGGGCCGATTTGCTGCCGGCCGTGCAGCGCCTGCTGGACGACTTGCTGCGCCTGGCCGGCGATGCCCGCGAGGTGGCGCAGCGCCGCCGCGGCCGGGTGCGGCTGGGCACCACCCCCTTGCTCGGCGCCAGCCTGTTGCCGCCGATGCTGGCCAGCTATGCCCAGCGCTATCCCGGTGTCAACTTGCGCCTGCACGATGCCCCGGCCGACGAGCTGCTGGCCCGCTTGCGCGCCGGTGAGCTTGATCTGCTGCTGGCCACGCTGGACCCGGTGGATGCCGACCTGGTGGCCACGCCGGTGCTGTCGGACGTGATGCACCTGGCCTGCGCGCGCGACCACCCGCTGGCCGGGCGGCGCCATCTGGCCTGGGCCGCACTGGCCTATGAGCCGCTGCTGCTGATGCGCAGCGGCAGCGGCCTGCGCAGCCTGGTGGACCGCTGCCTGGCCGAGGCGGGGGTGCAGCCCCGGGTGGCGCAGGAGGTGACGCAGGTCAGCAGCGCGCTGGCGCTGGCCGCCGCCGGCCTGGGCCTGGCCATCGTGCCGGCCTATGCATTGCGGGTGGCGGGCCTGCCGGCCCTGGCCAGCATGCCGCTGACCCTGCCCACCGTGCGGCGCCAGGTGCTGCTGGTGCACCTGGCCAGCCGCAGCCTGTCGCCGGCCGCTGCGGCGATGCGGGCCCATTTGGCCGACCAGTTCGAGCGGCCGGCCGGCAGCCGATTGCCGGCCGCGCCGCGCCGGCCGGATGGCGAGCCCGGGGCAGCTTGAGCAGCCTGGCACCGGCCCTCGCGCCGTCGCCGTCATGCCCGCGCGCCGGCCACGGCCTCAACCCCGCCCAGCGCCGCCAACACCGCCCGCCGCACCGCCACCGCCGCCAGGTGGGCGCGGTAGTCGGCGCCGGCATGCAGGTCGCTGCTCATCAGCGCCGGGTCCAGCCGCAGACCGGCCAGCGCAGCCGGCTCGAAGCGCCGGCCCAAGGCCCGCTCGAAGGCCGGCAGGCGCAACACGCCGGCCGCCGTGCCGGTGACTGCCACCCGCACGCAATCGTCAAACTGCGCCACCGCCACCCCCACCAGCGCAAAGCGTGATGCCGGCTGCTCGAACTTGAGATAGGCCAGGCGGCGCGGCCGGGGCAGGTGCAGGCTGCACAAGACCTCGTCGGGCGCCAGCGCGGTGCTGAACAGGCCGGTGAAGAAATCGTCGGCCCCGATAGGGCGCCTGTCGGTCTGCAACACCGCGCCCAGCGCCAGCAGGCCGGCCGGCCAGCAGGCCGATGGGTCGGCATGGGCAGCCGACCCGCCGACGGTGCCGCGCTCTCGCACCTGGGCATCGGCAATGCCGCCGGCCAGCCGCGCCAGGCCCGGGCAGTGCTGCTGCAGCAAGGGGTGGCGGGCCAGCGTGGCGTGGCGGGCCATCGCGCCCACCGTCAGGCCGCCGTCGCCGCCGCTGTGCACCGCCTGCAAGGCCGGCAGGCGCGACAAATCGATCAGCCGGGCCGGTGACATCAGCCCCAGCTTGATCGCCGCCAGCAGGCTCTGGCCGCCGGCCAGCAGGCGGCTGTCGCTGCCGTCCCGCAGCAGGGCCACCGCGTGGGCGATGCTGTCGGCGCGGATGAAATCGAAGTCCTGCATGCTCAGCCTGGCTGCGTACCGGCCTGGTCGGCAGCCAGCACCTGGCAGACCGCATCGACGATGCCCTGGTAGCCGGTGCAGCGGCACAGGTTGCCGGCCAGCGCCTGGCGCACCTGCAGCGGGTCGGCCGGGTGGCGCTCGCGGCGCATGGCCTCGGCCCGCATCAGCAAACCCGGCGTGCAGAAGCCGCATTGCAGGGCGTGCTGCTGCGAGAAGGCGAGCTGCAGCGGGTGCCCGACCTGGGCGCTGGCCAGGCCCTCCACCGTCTCGACGGCCGCGCCCTCGGCCTGCAGCGCCAGCAGGTTGCAGGCCTTCACCGCGCGGCCGTCCAGCAGCACCGTGCAGGCGCCGCACTGGGCGGTGTCGCAGCCGACATGGCTGCCGGTCAGGCCCAGATGGTCGCGCAGCAGGTCCACCAACCAGGTGGCGGCGGGCAGGCCGGCCACGCTGCGCGGCTGGCCGTTGACCTGCAGGCTGATGCTGTGGACGCTCATGACGCGATCTACTTCAGCCGCAGGCCGCTGCGCGCAAATTGATCGGCCACCACCGCCCGCTCGGCATCGGTCAATGCCAGCAGCGGCCGCCGCACCGGGCCGCCCACCTGGCCCAGCAGTTCTTGCCAGGCCTTGCTGTGGGCCTGAGGTTTGCCGGCGGGCTTGCAGGCCTTGAAGGCCTCGCGCGCCGGCTGCAGGCTGCCCTGCACCTGGCGTGC
>JANLZT010000688.1:0-3342 GCA_031366465.1 Betaproteobacteria bacterium
GCCCGCGACGTGGTCAGTGAGATCCGCAGCCGCTTGGAGTTCCTCGAAGAAGTCGGCCTGGGCTATCTGACGCTGGACCGCGCCGCGCCCACACTCAGCGGTGGCGAGGCCCAGCGCATCCGGCTGGCCGCGCAACTGGGCAGCAACTTGCAGGGCGTTTGCTATGTGCTGGACGAGCCCACCATCGGCCTGCACCCGCGCGACAACGCCATCCTGCTGCGGGCGCTGGCGCGGCTGAGCGCCCAGGGCAACACCCTGGTGGTGGTGGAGCATGACGAGGACACCATCCGCCGTGCCGAGCACCTGATCGACATCGGCCCCGGCGCCGGCAAGCGCGGCGGCCGGGTGGTGGCCCAGGGCACGGTGGCCGATCTGTCGGCCAACCCGGATTCACTCACCGGCCGATTTTTGGCGCATCCGCTCAAGCACCCGCTGCAGCCGCGCCGGCCGGTGAATCGCGCCACCTTTCACCTGGGGCTGACCGGTGCCAGCCTGCACAACCTGAAGCAGGTGGATGTGCAAGTGCCACTGCAGCGCCTGGTGGCTGTCACGGGGGTGTCGGGCTCGGGCAAAAGCACGCTGGCGCGCGACGTGCTGCTGGCCAATGTGCATGCCATCGTGGCCACCAAGGTCAGCAAGGCCGGGCGCGATGCGCTGGCGGCTGGGGTGTTGCCAGCACTGGTGGGCTGCAGCGGCCTGACGGGCTTCGAGCCCATTGACCGGGTGCTGGAGGTGGACCAAACCCCCATCGGCAAGACCCCGCGCAGTTGCCCGGCCACCTACATCGGCTTCTGGGACCAAATCCGCAAGCTGTTCACCGAAACGCTGGAGGCCAAGGCCCGTGGTTATGCGGCGGCGCGTTTCAGTTTCAACACCGGTGAGGGCCGCTGCCCGGGCTGCGAGGGCCAGGGCCAGCGCACCATCGAGATGAGCTTTCTGCCGGACGTGAAAGTGCCCTGCGACCAATGCCACGGCCAGCGCTTCAACCCCGAGACCCTGGCGGTGAGCTGGCGCGGCAAGAGCATCGGCGACGTGCTGCGCATGGAGGTGGACGAGGCGGTGGCTTTTTTCGGCAGCATGCCGTCCATCGCCCACCCGCTGCAACTGCTGCAGGATGTCGGCCTGGGCTATTTGACGCTGGGCCAGCCCAGCCCGACGCTGAGCGGCGGCGAGGCCCAGCGCATCAAGCTGGTGACCGAGCTCAGCAAGGTGCGCGACGACATCACGAGGCGCGGCCAGAAGGCGCCGCACACGCTGTATGTGCTGGACGAACCCACCGTGGGCCTGCACATGGCCGATGTGGAGCGATTGATCCGGGTGCTGCACCGGCTGGTGGCCGGCGGCCACAGCGTGGTGGTGATCGAGCATGATCTGGACGTGATCGCCGAGGCCGACTGGGTGATCGACCTGGGGCCTGAGGGCGGTGATGCCGGTGGCACGGTGGTGTGTGCCGGGCCGCCGGAGCTGCTGGTGGCGCGCGGCACGCACACTGGCGTGGCGCTGGCGCCGGTGTTGGCGCGAGGGTAAGATTTCCTGGCAACCGGTAAGACAAAATTCATGAACACACTCACCATCAAAATCCCTCTCGGCCTGGACACGGCACTGGCCCAGGCCAGTGAGCGCCAGCAGCTGAGCAAGTCCGAGTTGGTGAGGCGGGCTGTCACGGCCTATATCGCTCAGACCCAGTCTCAGGCCCGTGCCCCATCCGCGCTGGATATTGCCGGTGATCTGGTGGGTTGCTTCAGCGGTGGGCCGGCTGACTTGTCGTCCAACCCACGCCATCTTGACGGCTTTGGCCAATCTTGAGCAGCGTTGGCGCGGTTCTGCTGGACACCGGCCCCTGGGTGGCGCTGCTTTGTCGGGACGATGCCCACCACGCCTGGGTGCGAGAGCAGTTCAGCCACATCACCGGCCCGCTGCTGACTTGTGAAGCGGTGATGGCCGAAACCTGCTTCCTGCTGGCCCGCAATGGGCACGATCCGGCCAAGGCCTTGGCATTGGTTTCACGCGGTGCCGTGCGGGTGGGCATGGCCTTGGGCGACGAGATCGGCGCGGTGCAGGCCTTGTTCGAGCGCTACGACAACGTGCCGGCCTCCTTGGCCGATGCCTGCCTGGTGCGCATGAGCGAGTTGTATGACCGCAGCCGGGTCTTCACCCTCGATGCCGACTTTCACATCTACCGGCGCCATGGCCGCAAGGTGATCGCGCTGTTGACGCCAGGCTGACCGGGTGACCGGGCCCGCCCGCTGACCCGCAACACCCACCGTGTCTGAAAGGCAAGTTGACGCATGCCCGAAATCGTCTTCAAAGGCAAAGAGTATGTCTACAACCACCATCTGACGGTGCCTTACCGGCCGCTGGTGACGGATGCCGCCAAGGGCATCGGTTCGCCCGCGCTGGACGGCAACCTGGTGATCCATGGTGACAACCTGCAGGCCTTGAAAAGCCTGTTGCCGCGCCATGCAGGCGGCGTGGATTTGATCTTCATCGACCCACCCTACAACACCGGCCGGCAGCGGCACCACCGCCCACGCGGTGCTCAAGGCCAATGCCAAGGACGGCGGCCAGCGCCGCTTCATCCTGATCGAGGGTGAAGACTATGCCGACCGCCTGACCGCCGAGCGGGTGCGCCGGGCCATCAACGGCTATGCCTGGCAGGGCACCCAGCGCGAGACGCTGCTGGAGGAGAAAATCACCTTCACCCAGTTCAAGAAGGCCCATGAATGGCTGGCCCGGGTGGACGCCATCAAGCGTGCCGAAGGCCTGGCCGACGACAGCGAAACCGCCCAAGCCGACCTGGCGCAGCCGGCCGGCGCCCCCCGCAAGCGCTTCGACAAGATCGAGACCAGGATCGACGAAGGTGTGCTGCGGGTCGAGGGCGTCAAGCGCGTGTCCGAACGGGCCGAGGGCCTGGGCGGCAGCTTCACCTACTGCACCCTGGGCGAGGCGGTTGAACTCGACAAGCTGCTCAGCGGCCAGCACTTGCCGGCCTTTGAGGCGCTGGGCGCCTGGCTGTTCTACACCGCCACCGGCGCCACCTTGCCCAGCACGCCGGCCCGGGCACCTCGCCACTACCTGGGCGAGGCGCGCGACCGCCATGTGTGGATGATCTACCGGCCTGAGCTGCACTTCCTGAAGAGCCCCGAGGCGGCGCTGACGCTGAGTGTGGCCCGAGAGCTGCAAACCTGGGGCCGCGATTGCGACGCGCAGCGCGGTGAAGCCATCAAAGGCCACTTGGTGTTTGCACCGGCCAAATACTTGAGCAACCAGCAGTTGAAGGACCACGGCATCGACTACGCGCCGCTGCCGTTTGCCTTGTACCGGGAGGGTTGAGCGATGGCC
>JANLZT010000709.1:0-1838 GCA_031366465.1 Betaproteobacteria bacterium
CCCGCCACCGCCCATCAACCCGCAAGCCTGCCGCCGGCAGGCCCCAGCCAGGCAGCCCAGCGATGAAGTTCCAACCCGATCAACTGGCCGGCACCAATGTCATCACCCGCCACGATGGCCAGGCGCTGTGGGTGGGCAACACCCGCTTTGGCCACAGCCTGCTGGTGCCCTGGCAGGGCGCGGTGCTGCCCTGGGCACCGCGCCGGCCCGAGGATTTGAGCGCGGCTGACTTCGAGGCCGTGCTGGCCCTGGCGCCCGAGCTGGTGATCTTTGGCAGCGGGCCGCGCCAGAGGTTTGTGCCCGCCGGCCTGATGCGCGCGTTGATCGACCGCCGCATCGGCGTGGAGACCATGGACACCGCCGCAGCCTGCCGCACCTACAACGTGCTGGTCGCCGAGGGGCGGTCTGCAGTGGCGGCATTGCTGCTCAGCCCGCCCGGCACCGCCGCCTGAGGGATAGCCCACCCCGCAGGCCAGAAGCAAGGGCGCGTTGAAACTTTATAATCTCGGGTTTCGCCTCAATACAGCGCCATGCCCGACCGCGCAGACCCCAGCGCAGCCTTTCAAGATCGCCCCAGCTTGGCAGTACGTCCACCCAGCACGTCCGCCCCGCAAGCCCGTCCCAGCACGTCTGCCCAACGAACGCCACGAAGTCCACAAACACGCCACGATGGCCCGCCCATGACGCCCGTCCTCAATAAAGCCCTGCCCGATTTCGAGGCCCTCGCCACCAGTGGCGTGAAGTTCACCCCGCAGGCCTTTGCCGGGCGAGCGGTGGTGCTGTACTTCTACCCCCAGGACCACACCCCCGGGTGCACCACCGAGGCGATGCAGTTCCGCGACATGCACAAGGATTTTGTCAAGGCCGGTGCGGTGGTGTTTGGCGTCTCGCGCGACAACATGGCGTCGCACGAGAAGTTCCGCCAGAACCTTGAGTTGCCCTATGAGCTGATCGCCGACACCGAAGAAAAGCTCTGCCACATGTTTGGCGTGGTCAAGAACAAGATCATGTACGGCAAGAAGGTCAAGGGCATCGAACGCAGCACCTTCTTGATCGACGCCAGCGGCGTGTTGCGCGCCGAGTGGCGTGGCATCAAGGTGGCCGGCCATGTTGAAGAGGTGCTGGCCGCCGTCAAGGGCTTCAAGAAAGCCGCCTGAGCCCACCCAGATCCCCAGACCATGCCCCTGCCCAAGCCCCCTGCCACCAAAGCCGCCATCCTGTCGCAAGCCGAGTTTGAAGCCCAGGCCGCACCCCGGTCTGAACGCAAACGCGGCAAATCACTGGCCGAGCCGATGCCCGGCGCGTCGCTGGACCTGTTCGACGGCGGCGCCGCGCTGGCCGCGCCGATGCTGATCGCGCAGCCCACAGGCCGGCCCACACCTTCGCCTACACCTTCGCCAACACCGCGCCCGGCCAGCCGCCCCGTCGGCAAGGGCTTGGCACCGGCCGGCGCCGCCAGCCCTGCCGCGCTGCGCCCGGCCGCCAGCGCCGGCATGCCCACCAAGCAGCCCTCCCAGGCAGGCCAGCCGGCGGTGTCGCCCAAGGCCAGGGTGCGCAGCCCGCGCGGCACCGGCCCGGCCAAGCTGTTTGTGCTCGACACCAATGTGCTGATGCACGACCCGATGAGCCTGTTCCGGTTTGAAGAGCATGACGTCTTCTTGCCGATGATCACGCTCGAAGAACTGGACGGCCACAAAAAGGGCATGAGCGAGGTGGCGCGCAATGCCCGCCAGGTCAGCCGCGAGCTGGACGCGCTGGCGTCCTTCACCAGCGCCGACGGCACGCTCGACAACACCCAAGGCATCGCGCTGGCCAAGACCGGCCACAAGGATGCCGGC
>JANLZT010000262.1:0-1603 GCA_031366465.1 Betaproteobacteria bacterium
CTCGGCAATCGAGTGGGTGACGAAGACGACGGTGCGGCGCTCGCGCTGCCAGAGCTGTTGCAATTGCTCATTCAGGCCGTCGCGGGTGATCTCGTCGAGCGCGCCGAAGGGCTCGTCCATCATCAAAATCCTGGGCTCGAAACCCAGCGCCCGGGCAATCGACACCCGCTGTTGCATCCCGCCCGACAACTGCCAGGGGTATTTGCGCTCGAAGCCGGCCAAGCCCACGCGGCCCAGTTGCTCCAGCGCCACGGCTTGCGCCTCGGCCTTGGGCCGGCCCTGGATCTGCAGCGGCAGCATCACATTGCCCAGCACCGTGCGCCAGGGGAACAAGGCCGGCGCCTGGAACACATAGCCATAGGCCCGCGCCAGCCGGGCGTCGTGGGGCGACAGGCCGTTGACCTGCACCTGGCCGGCGGTGATCGGCTCCAGGTCAGCGATGACGCGCAGCAGCGTGGTCTTGCCGCAGCCCGAGGGGCCGATCAGCGAGACGAACTCACCTTGTTCGACGCGCAGGTCGATGTCGCTGAGTGCCTGCACCGGCGCGTCGTGCGGCTGGGCCGACGGGTAGGTGACGCTGGCGCCGCGCACCGCCACCGCGCAGCTTGCCCCCGGGCTAGGCTTTTGGGCGGCCAGGGGCCCGGCAGCGGGGTGTCGATCATCAGCGCTCATGAAGCAAGGGTGGCCGCAGCGCCTTCGCCCGCAGGCCACCAGCCGTGGCGACGCAGATCGGCCTCGGCCTGCGCAGCATCACTGAACAGCAGCGCCTGCCAGCCCGCCGCACGCGCCGCCGCCACATTGGCCGGGTGGTCGTCCAGAAACACCAGCTCAGCCGGCGCCACGCCAAAGCGCCGCGCTGACAGCTCAAAGATCGCCGCCTCAGGCTTGATGAGCTGAACCCGGGCCGAGAACACGCCAGCGCTGAAGGCCCGCACAAAGGCGTGCTCGCGCTCCAGGTGGTCGGCATAGGGCGCCGGCATATTGGACAGGTAGAACATAGCCCGGCCCGGCTGCTGCAGGCGCTGCAACAAGGCCACGGTGGCAGGGATGGGCTTCAATGACGCCGGCACCGCGTCCACCACCGCCTGCACTTCCGCCGCAGCCAGGCCGGTGCGCCGGCTGATGCGCTGCACCAGTTGATCGGGCTCGACGCTGCCGCGGTCAAACTCACCCCAGTCACCGCCATAGCTCTGGAACACCTGGGCCACCCAGTGCGCGGTGCTGGCGGCGTCCAGCGCGCGCTGCGGCAGCACCCGCTGCAGCAGGGCCTCGGGTTGCCAGTCGAACAAGACCCGGCCGAAGTCGAAAACAAAGTGCATCGCAAACAGCCCCGTCAAGCCTTCAGGCGCGCCAGCAGCCCGGCAGTGGAGGCGTCCAGCCCGCTGCCGTCGGCCGCACCGGCGGCGGTCAGCCGCGGCAGCAGATCACTGGCCAGAGCCTTGCCCAGCTCCACCCCCCATTGGTCAAAACTGTTGATACCCCAGACCGCGCCGCTGGTGAACACCCGGTGCTCGTAGAGCGCGATCAGCGCGCCCAGTGCCGACGGCGTCAGCCGGTCCAGCAGCAAGGTGGTGCTGGGCCGGTTGCCGGGGAAGGTGCGGTG
>JANLZT010000264.1:0-1899 GCA_031366465.1 Betaproteobacteria bacterium
ATGAAGATCCCCTTCACGCCCGAGCAGGTGATGCAGGCCCAGAAGGATGTGGTGCGCGCCAACAAGCTGGAGAGCTGCTACTTGCGCCCCTTGGTGTGGATCGGCGACAAGAAGCTGGGTGTGTCCCCCAAGGGCAACACCATCCACCTGATGGTCGCGGCCTGGCCCTGGGGCGCCAACCTGGGCGAGGAGGGCCTGGCGCGCGGCATCCGCGTCAAGACCAGCAGCTACACCCGCCACCACGTCAACATCACCATGACCCAGGCCAAGGCGGTGAGCAACTACACCAACTCGATCCTGGCCAATATGGAAGTGACCGACGAGGGCTATGACGAGGCGCTGCTGCTCGACCCGTCGGGCTTTGTGTCCGAGGGCGCTGGCGAGAACATCTTCATCATCAAGGGCGGCGTGGTCTACACGCCTGACTTGTCGGCCGGCGCGCTCAACGGCATCACCCGCAACACCATCCTGGCGATCTGCGGCGACCTGGGCCTGAAACTGGTGGAAAAGCGCATCACCCGCGACGAGGTCTATATCTGCGACGAGGCGTTTTTCACCGGCACGGCGGCCGAGGTGACGCCGATCCGCGAGCTCGACCGCATCGAGCTGGGCGCCGGCTCGCGCGGGCCGATCACCGAGAAGATCCAGGCGGCCTTTTTCGACATCGTCAACGGCCGCAACCCCAAGTACGCCGAGTGGCTGAGCCCCGTCTGATCGCGATGAACAAGCCCGAGACGGTGGTGGAAGTGACGGCCCAGGACGTGCAAGGCCCCGGCGTGGTGGCCTGCCCCAACCCCAAGATGGTGCTGTGGAGCACCCATCCGCGGGTCTACATCGATGTGGCCACCACCGGTGAGGGCAAGTGCGCTTACTGCGGCACGGTCTACCGGCTCAAGGCCGGTGAGAAGCTGCACAGCCACTGAGCCGGCGCGGCCGGCCGACTACAACTGCAGCTTGCCTGCAAACACCACCGGCCCGGTGGGCGCGCCGGTGGGTGAGCCACCGGCCGGCTCCACGCTCACCGCCAGCGCGGCGGTGTTGCGTTGATCCAGCAGCGCTCGGGGTAACTTGTCGCGCCGAATCAGCGTGGCGCCCTGGGCCGAGATCAGGCCCAGCGAGCGCGGTGCGCCCTGCGGCGGCACGGCCCACAGCTCCAGCGTGCGGCCGGCGGCCATTGCCACCGGTTGCAGCGGCTGCGCCACCAGGGACAAGCCATCACCGCTGACGCTGGCCACGATGGTGGTCAGCGCCGGGCCGCTGGCCTCGGTGCCCTGCAGCACCACCACCACCGGCGGCGCCTGCGGGCCTGGGTTGGCCAGCAATACCGCCAAGCCAATCGCCGCGACGCTGGCAAAACCCGAAGCAGCACGCAAGAAGGCCAGGCCACGCCACCAGGGCTGGGTGGCTGCTGCGGCGGCCAGGGCCGTCTTGGGCCACAGTTGCTGCTCGATGCGGGCCCAGGTGCCAGCCGGCGGCGGCTCGGGCGTCACCACGCTGGTCAAGGGCATCAGGCGCGAGCGCCAATCGCCGACCGCTGCGCGCAGCAGCGGGTGGCCGGGCAGCAGCGTCTCGAAGCGGCGTCGGGCGCCGCCACGTAGCGTGCCGGTCACGTACTGGGCGGCCAAGGCGTCGGCGAGGACGGGTCGGGCGTAGTCCATCTCAAGCCCCCACCGCGTCATCGGGGGCGCTGTCACCCCGGGCGGCGCGCTCCAAGCAGGCCTTGAGCGTCATCAGCGCGCGCCGCACCCAGCTCTTGACAGTGCCCAGCGGCTGGCGCAGTTGCTCGGCCACCTCGGCATGCGACAGGCCGTCAAAAAACGCCAGCGCCACGCTTTGGCGCTGCTGGGCGCTCAGGTCCTGCATGCAGTGGCCCAGTTGGCGGGCGTCGCTGGCGCGCTC
>JANLZT010000266.1:0-9154 GCA_031366465.1 Betaproteobacteria bacterium
GCAGCATGAGCGCAAATTGGCATCAGATCCCTCCCCCTGGCAGGGGGAAGGAGCAAACCATGGCTGACGACACTCTTTTGGCGCTGGCCAATGTCGAGAGCGCCTACGGCCCGATCAAGGCCATCCGGGGCGTCAGCCTGAAGGTGCGGCGGGGTGAGATCGCCACCGTGTTGGGCAGCAACGGCGCCGGCAAGAGCACCATCCTCAAAACCATCTCCGGCGTGCTCGACCCCACCCGGGGCACGGTGATGTTCAAGGGCACTGACATCACCGGCCACGATCCGGCCGAGATCGTGCGCGGCGGCCTGGCCCATGTGCCTGAGGGCCGCGAGGTGTTCCCGCTGCTGTCGGTGCGCGACAACCTGTTGATGGGCGCCTACACGCGGCACGACCGCGACGGCGTGGCGCGCGACATCGAGCAGGTGTATGGCTATTTCCCGATCCTGCGCGAGCGCTCGGCCCAGGACGCCGGCCTGCTCTCGGGCGGCCAGCAGCAGATGCTGTCGATCAGCCGGGCCCTGATGTGCCAGCCCGAGCTGATCCTGCTCGACGAGCCCAGCCTGGGGCTTTCACCGAAGCTCACCCGGGAGATCTTCGAGATCGTGGTGCGCATCAACCGCGAGCGAGGCACCACCATCCTGCTGGTCGAGCAGAACGCCAACATGGCGCTCAATGCCGCCGACTACGGCTATGTGCTGGAGAACGGCCGCATCGTGATGGAAGACCGCTGCGAGGTGCTGCGCGAGAAGGACGACATCCGCGAGTTCTACCTCGGCATGAAGGACACCGGCGTGCGCGGTGAACGCCGCTGGAAGAAGAAAAAGACCTGGCGTTGAGGACACACCCATGACATCACCCGCGTCCGCCATCTTCACCTCGTCGCGCCGGCCCCAATGGGTGCTGGAGCCGCTGGCCTATGACACCGTGCCCAAGCTGTTCTGGCAACAGGTCAACAAGCTGGGCGGCGCGGTGATGATGCGGCAAAAGGATCTGGGGCTCTGGAAGGCCTACAGCTGGGCCGAGGTGGGGCAGATCGTCAGCGAGATCGGCGCCGGCCTGGCCCACCTGGGCTTTGAGCCCGGCGAGGTGGTGTCAGTGATGGCCAACACCTGCCGCGAATGGGTCTGGGCCGACCTGGCCACGCAATCGATGGGCGGCATCTGCAGCGGCATCTACCCCACCGACGCACCCGAGCAGCTGCAGTACCTGTGCAGCGATTCGCGCAGCGTTTATTTGTTTGTCGAGGACGACGAGCAGCTCGACAAATACCTGGAGATGCGCGATCGCCTGCCGCTGCTGCGCCGGGTGATCGTCTTTGACATGGAGGGCCTGTCCAAGCTGGACGACCCGCAGGTCATCAGCCTGGACCAGCTTCGCACGCTGGGCCGCGCCCACCTGAAGCTGCAGCCCAGCCTGGTGAGCCAGCGTCTGGCCACCCGCAGCGCCAAGGATGTGGCGGTGCTGGTCTACACCTCGGGCACCACCGGCCGGCCCAAGGGCGCGATGATCAGCCACGGCAATATCTGCGCGGTGCTCTCGGGCATCGGCAGCGCCTTGTTCGAGGGCCTGCCGATGGGCGGCGAGCGGGTGGCTTTCTTGCCGCTGTGCCACATCGCCGAGCGCTTGATCGGTGAGTACGTGCCGCTGCACCGGGGCTCGACCGTCAACTTCGTCGAGAACCCCGAGACGGTGTTCGACAACCTGCGCGAGGTGCAGCCGATGGTCTTCTTCGCGGTGCCGCGGGTCTGGGAGAAGGTGTTTTCCACCGTCGCCATCACCATCCGCGAGGCCGGCTGGCTGCAGCAATCGGCCTATGGCTGGGCCATCGCCGAGGGCCTGAAGGTGGTCAAGCACATCGAGGCCCGCAGTAGGCCGGGCGCGTTGCTCAAACTGCGCTACGGGCTGGCGCGGCTGCTGGTGCTCAACAACGTGCGACGCATGGTCGGCCTGAACCGGGTGCAGCTAGCGCTGACCGGCGCCGCGCCGATCTCGCCCGAGCTGATCCGCTGGTACCTGGCGCTGGGCATCCCGCTGCGCGAGGGCTGGGGCATGACCGAGACCAGCGGCGGCGGCACCGTCACCCCGGTGGGCGCCAGCAAGCCCGGCAGCATCGGCATGCCGGGGCCGGGCGTGGAGCTGCGCATCAGCGCGCAGGGCGAGATCCTGATGCGCGGCGCCAGCGTGTTCTCGGGCTACCTCAACCTGCCCGAAAAGACCGCCGAGGCGCTGGACGCCGACGGCTGGCTGCACACCGGCGATGTCGGCCGGGTGGACGAGGACGGCTACTTCTACATCACCGACCGCATGAAGGACATCATCATCACCGCCGGCGGCAAGAACGTGACGCCCAGCGAGTGGGAGAACCAGCTCAAGTTCAGCCCCTATGTGACGGATGCAGTGGTGATCGGCGACAAGCGGGCTTATCTGAGCTGCCTGGTGATGATCGACGAGGACAACGTGGCCCAGTGGGCCCAGGACCGCGATGTGCAGTTCAGCGATTTCAAGAGCCTGTGCCGTGCGCCCGAGCTGGTGGCCTTGATCGGCGCCGAGATCGAAAAGATCAACAAGCAGTTTGCGCGGGTCGAGCAGATCAAGGCCTTCCGCCTGATCGAGCAACGCCTGACGGCCGAGGACGAAGAGCTGACCCCGACCATGAAGCTCAAACGCTCTCTGATCAACCGCAAATACGCCGAGCTGATCGAAGGCATGTACCCCGCCAAGGCCGCCTGAGCGTGCCATGACCCCACATCCCGAAGTCACCCCGCGCCCGGCCGCCACCACCCTGATCCTGCGCCAGGGCGCGGCCGGGGTGGAGGTGCTGATGGTGCGTCGCTCGATGCAGGCCAGCTTCATGCCGGGCGCCTATGTGTTCCCGGGCGGTGCGGTTGACGCGGCCGACGGCGACGCCCAGCACCTGGCGTTGTGCGACGAGCCGCTTGCCGCGCTGCAGCAGCGCATCGGCGCGGTGATGCAGGTGGACGAGCAGGCCACCGCCTATGCGGTGGGCGCCTTGCGCGAATGCTTTGAGGAATGCGGCCTGTGGCTGGGTGCGGGCGCCGCCGCAGCGCCAGCCGGTGGCTGGGCCGGCCTGCGGGCGCGGCTGCACGCGGGCGAGTCACTGGCCAGCCTGGCGGCCGGCAGCGGTTTGCGTTTAGGCACCCGGGCGCTGCAGCCCTGGAGCCACTGGGTCACGCCGGTGGGCCTGCCCAAGCGCTTCGACACCCTGTTCTTCGTCGTCGAGGCGCCGCCTGGCCAGCACCCCGAGGTGGATGCCGGCGAGACCACCGCGCTGGCCTGGGTGCAGCCGCCGCTTGCCCTGGCCGAGCAGGCCCAGGGCCGCTTCCAGATGGAGTTCGCCACCCTGCGCACGGTGGAATCGCTGCTGCCTTTCTCAGGCGCCAGCATCAACAACCGCACCGGCCTGGCCGCGCTGCTGGCCCATGCCGCCGCGCTGACCCGCCTGCCGCCGCTGCACCCGCGCCTGCAACGCGATGCCCAGGGCCGCATCAGCGGCGTGCTGCTGCCCGGCCAAGCGGGCTATGACGAGGCGGGGCCGGCAGACTGAGGCTTGGGCAGGCCCCGATTTACCCGGTGGTCAGGCTGGCGCACATCCGTTAGCGTCGCGGCTCGGCGCGGCGCACCCTGGCGCACCGAATCACACCGCCCCGCACCGCCCCGCGGCCGCTGTCCGCCAGGAGCCTCGACCCCGTGCCCATGCCCCCGCTTCAGACCGTTGACCTGCCGCAGCGCCCCGCCGCCACCGACACCTTGCCGCCGGACGACCGCCGCAACCGGGTGATGTGGCTCAACAACGACCGGGTGTTCTACGCCGGCCTGCTGGGCCAGGTCAGCCAGCGCACGCTGGGGGGCTGGCTGGTGTATGTCTCGCTGGGTGCGCCGCTGCGCTTGTCGCTGGGCGGGGCGGCAGGGCAGGGCGATGGCCCGTGGATCAGCACCGACCTGGCGGTATTGCCACCCGGCACCCCGCACCGGGTGGCCTGCGCCCAGCGCCTGGTGTGCAGCCTGACCATCGAGCCCGAGACGGTGGACGAGGCCCGGCTGCCCGCCTGGCTGCTGCAGTGTGAGCGCCTGCAGCCGCTCGACGCCCAAGCCGCTGCCGCCACGGTGCAAAGGGTGCGCCAGGCGCACCGGGAGATGCGCATCCGGGGCGCGGCCATCAACCTGGACACTGGCCGTTTCGACGCGCTGTTTTTTGGCGAGTGTTTACCGGCGCGCCGGGTCGATGCGCGCATCGCCCGGGTGCTCGACGACATCCGCAATGACCCGGCCCGGGGCTTTAGCGCACAGCAGGCGGCCAGCCTCTCGGGCTTGTCCTATTCGCGCTTTCTGCACCTGTTCAAGGCCGAGGCCGGCCGCTCGTTCCGAAGCCTGCGCACCTGGAAGCGCGCCCGCAGCCTGTTGCACCATGTCACCCGCGACACCAACCTGGTGCAGGTGGCGCTGGACGCCGGCTACCCCGACTCCACCCACTTCAGCCATTCGATCCGGCAGGTCTACGGGCTGAAGCCCGGCGATGTGTTTGCCGGCTCGCGCCAGCTCACGGTGCTGGGCGACAGCCCGGCCGCGCGTGCCGCGCTGCAAGCCCAGCGTGGCCTGGGGCGGCTTTGATCCAAAACTGGTCTGCGGCTGTGCATCGCGCGCCGGCACTTGTCTGATCCACCATGCCCCGTCCACCCCGCAAGACCCCTGAACCGGCCGCAGCGCCCGCCGCCAGCCCCGCGCCTGGCCCAGGCCCCAGCCCGCTGGCCGACGCCCATGGCAGCCTGCGCCTGGCGGTGGACGCCACCCGCCATGTCACCGGCCTGGTCGAGGCCTTGCACGGCCAGATCCAGCGCCTGGCGCCGCCGCTGCGCCGTCGGCCGGGCGCCGAGCAGGCGCAGGCCGGGGATACCGACGGCCTGCCAGGCACCCAGGGCCTCACCGGCCTGGTCTACCGCAGCATCCAGGGCAGCACCCGGCTGGTGGGCGCAGGCCTGGACGGCTTGTTCGGCCTGGCCAGCCTGGTCGGCCAACTCGCGCCCTTGGAGGCGACATTGGCGGACACGCCCGCCAGCCCGCGCCGCGACGCGCTGGTGGCCGCGCTCAACGGCGTGCTGGGGGACCACCTGCTGCGCACTGGCAACCCGCTGGCGATTGCCACCCAGTTGCGCCAGCACGGCCGGCCGCTGGACCCGGCGGCGCTGGGTGCCACCGCGCCGCGCCGACTGTTGCTGCTGGTGCACGGCCTGTGCATGAGCGACGGCGGCTGGCTGCGCCAGGGCCATGACCACGGCGCAATGCTGGCGGCGGCGCTGGGCATGGCGCCGGTCTATGCCAGCTACAACTCGGGCCGCCATATCTCGGACAACGGCGCCGACCTGGCCCGGGCCTTGGAGGACCTGGTGACGCAATGGCCGGTGCCGCTGGATGAGCTGACCGTCATCGGCCACAGCATGGGCGGCCTGGTGGCGCGCAGCGCGATCGCGCAGGCCCACAGCGCCGGCCAGGCCTGGCCCCAAAGGCTGAGCAAGCTGGTGTTCCTGGGCACGCCGCATCACGGTGCGCCGCTGGAGCGGGCCGGCAACTGGCTGCACCGGGTGATGGACCTGAGCCCCTACGTGGCGCCCTTCACCCGCCTGACACGCATCCGCAGCCAGGGCATCACCGACCTGCGCCACGGCAACCTGCTGGCGCGCGACTGGCAGGGCGCCAGCCGTTTTGACCACCGCGACCTGCGCCAGCCGCTGCCGCTGCCGGCGGGCGTCGAGTGCTTCGCGATTGCCGGCACCGCCAGCACGGCCGGTGGCCGGGGCCAGGGCGGGGCCCTGCTGGGCGACGGCCTGGTGTCGGTGGCCAGTGCGCTGGGCCGGCACAAGCGCCAGGCCATGGACCTGGGCCTGGACAAGGCCCACACCTGGCTGGGCCATGGCATCCACCACCTGGATTTGCTCAGTGACCTGGCGGTGTATCGCCGCTTGCTGGGCTGGTTGGGCGGCTGATTGCTTGTTTGACGCCGCTGCCCGCTGGGTGACAGCGGGCAGCGGCGGCGGCGTTGACAATCCGGCCATGTCCGACACCCCCACCTCCGATGGCCGCCCAGATGACGCCATTCCTGGCACATCCACCGGCGCATCCCCCGGCACGCCCTCCGGCTCACCCGCCGGCTCACCCGCCGGCACACCCGCCGCCGAGCCCACCGGTGCGCATGCGCTCAGCTACCCCTGCGGCGAGCCGCCCGCGCCCGGCAGCGTGCGCGAGGTGGCGCCCGGCGTGTTGTGGCTGCGCATGCCGCTGCCGTTTGCGCTGAACCACATCAACCTGTGGGCGATTGCCGACCAGGACGCGCAAGGCCCTGGCTGGGCCATCGTCGATACCGGCGTCAAGACGCCCGAGGTGCTGGCCGCCTGGCGCCAGTTGATCGCCGCCGACGGCCCGCTGGCGGCCACCCGCCAAGGCGCGCGCATCACCCGCATCTTGTGCACCCATATGCACCCCGACCATGTCGGCATGGCCGGCTGGCTGGCGCGCAAATGCCAGGTCCGGCTGTGGATGACGCGGCTGGAATACCTGACCTGCCGCAGCCTCACCGCCGACACCGGCCGCGAGGCACCGTCTGATGCCATCCGCTTCTACCAGCAGGCCGGCTGGCCCGAGGAGGCGCTGGACGTCTACCGGGCCCGCTTTGGCGGCTTTGGCAAATACCTGCATGCGCTGCCCGACAGCTTCCGCCGCATCAGCGATGGTGAGCAGCTACAGATCGGTGCCCAGCGCTGGCAGGTGGTGGTGGGGCGCGGCCATTCACCCGAGCATGCCTGCCTGGTGAGCGAGGCGCTGGGCGTGATGATCTCGGGCGACCAGGTGCTGCCGCGCATCTCGTCGAATGTCAGCGTTTTCCCCACCGAGCCCGATGCCGACCCGCTGGGCGACTGGATCAGCTCGCTGGCGCGGCTGCGCAGCACCTTGGGCGACCACCTGCTGGTGCTGCCGGCCCACGGTGAGCCCTTCACCGGCCTGCACGCCCGGCTTGACCGCCTGATCGGCGGCCACCAGCGCGGCCTGGTGCGCCTGCGCCGCAGCCTGGCCGACAGCCCCAAGCGCGCCATCGATGTATTTGGTGCGCTATTTGCCCGGCCGATCAACGGCCAGGGGGAACTGCTGGGCATGGCCACCGGCGAGAGCCTGGCCCACTTGAACCACCTGGTGGCGCTGGGTGAGGCGGTGGGTGAGCTGGACGCCCAGGGCGTGCGGCGTTATCGCATGCTGGCCTGATGGCCTGATCGCAGTTTGATCGGCCGCCGTCAGCTCGACTGCGCCAACACGCAAAGCTGGGCCGGCTGGGTGGCGCAGGGCCCCACCCAGCGCAGATGGCCCCCGGCGCCATCGGCCGGCAGTGCCAGCCGCCAGGTGATGGGCCGGGGCTGGCCGGCGGTCATGCTGCCCAGCGCCTGCCAGGCGGTGCCGCCATAGGGCCGGTAGTCCACCCGATAGATTGCATTGCGGCGCAGCGAGCGGCTCTGCACCACCAGGCTGTCGCCGGTGATCACCGCCTCGGGTGCCTGGGCCCAGGGCCGGGCCAAAGGATCGCCGACAAACAGGCCCTGGCCGGGCCAGGCCACCGACTTCCAATAGGCCTCGATCAGCGTGGCGCCGCGCAGATAGTGCTCGATCAGCAGCGATGCCCGGGGGAACTTGTCCGGGTGGTTGCAGGGCTCTTCCACCGTGCCATAGCTGGCAGTGGCACCGGCCGCCAGCCAGGCAGTCACCGGCATCTGGCCGCCACCGTCGGGCAGCAGGCCGGCCGATGAGGTCAGGTGGTCGGCCGCCGCGCCCGGTAAAAAGCGCAGGCTGTCCAGCCCCGGCACCTGGGCCAGGCCGGTGAAATAAAACATCACGTCGGCCGGTTGGGCGATGCCCTGGCCAATGCCCTGGGCCGCGCCGGCCGCGCTGGCGTCGATGTAGCGCAGCGCCAGGCCGGGCGCGCTGGCCCAGGCCGCCGGCAAGGCCTGGAAGTCGGGGTAGCGCACGCTGCGCGCGGTATCCGCGGTGCGAACCAGGTAGCCGGTGCCCGGCGGCGCGCTGCCCTCGGCCGCCAGGCCGCGGTCGATCAAGGCCAGCGCCGCCGCCAGCGTGGGCGCGCCCAGCATCATCGACGGCCGCAAACCCAGGTCGGTGAAGGGCCGGCTGGTCTCGGTGTCGAAATAGGGCGAGGCCTGGGTGGCCTTGCAGCCGCCGCACATCGCCGGGTTGTAGCCAAAGGCCAGCGCGCTGGTCAGGCCCATGCTGCAGGCACCTTGCACCCGCGACGGCCGGGCCCAGGTCACCAGCGTGGCCTGCACGTTGGCGGGCAGGCGGGCGTCCAGCTGGGCCTTCAAGGCGTTGAAATCGTCGGCGCTGATGGCGTCGCTGTGGGTGGCCAGCGCCAGCCGGATCACCTGGGCGTCGGGGATGCCACGGGCGCGTTGGTAGGCCAGGCCGATGGCCTCGCTCAGCGGGTCGCCCTGGGCAATCAGCAGCGCCAGGTCGGCGGCCACCAGGCTGGCGCGCGGCAGTGTGGGGGCGGCCAGCGGGGCCCGCAACGCCGTGCTGGCTGCCGCGCCGGTGACGGCCGGCGCGGGGGCGTCGGCAGCCACCGCCAGCCCCGGCGCGGCGGCACTGCCGGTGCCGCCGCCGCAGGCCGCCAGGCCCAGGCCGGTGGCCAGGCAGAGCATGCGCAAGCAGGAAAGGGCGTTCATCTGAAAGGGGTGTGGTCGGCAGGCGAGGCTGCTTTGTACCCCATGCCCGGCTGCGCCATACTGCCTGCCCCTGCCCTGACCACCGCCCCATGAAGAGTGCCTTGTTCGTTGACTTTGACAATGTCTACACCCAGTTGCGCCAGTTGCAGCCGACCGCCGCCGAGCGTTTTGCGCGCCAGCCTACCGAGTGGATACGCTGGCTGACCGAATCGCTGGAGATCCCGGTGGGCCACGACCCGCAGGCCCGGCGCCGGCTGCTGGTGCGGCGCTGCTACCTCAACCCCAACTGGTACCAGACCTACCGGCATGCGTTTTTGCGGGCCGGTTTCGAGATCGTCGATTGCCCGCCCGTCACCGCCCAGGGCAAGACCAGCACCGACATCCACATGGTGCTCGACATCATTGAGCTGCTGCAGCACGAG
>JANLZT010000274.1:0-3582 GCA_031366465.1 Betaproteobacteria bacterium
AGCACCACCAGGCCGCGCTTGAGCAGCGGGTGCGGGTAGTTGATCAGCGCATGGCGCCAGGCCGGCACCTCGACCATGTCCTGGGCATCGCGCGGCGGGTTGTCCTCGGGGTGGTCGTCATGCCACAGGCCGAGTGCCATGGCCTGCTGCACCGACACCCGCTGCGTCTGCACCACCTGCTGCAGGCGCAGGGCCATGGCGGCTGGATCGTCGGGCGACAGCGGCAGGTGTTGCCATTGGCCGGGCTGGTCGCGCAGCGCCGCCAGGGTCTGGCCGCTGCGGCGGCTGGCAATCGGCAGCAGTGACAACCTTGGCAATTGGTCGGCGTCCCAGGCCAGTTCGACCGGGCACATGGTGGTGCGCCCGGGCGTGGCCGGCAGCACGCGGCGGCCGGTATCGGCAAAAAATAGCGCGTTGATCAACTCGGATTTGCCGCGCGAGAACTCGGCCACGAAGGCCAGCACCAGGCGGTCCGATCCCAGGCGCTGCCGCACCGAAGCCGCCAGCGCCTGGCCGGGGCCGTCCAGCAACTGGCTGTCATTGAGCAGGTGGCTGAGCTGATCGACGCTGCGGTCCAGCGCCCGGCGCCAGGCGGCGAGCGCATCGAGACTGGCGAGCATTTGGGATGACATGGCGGGCAGACCGGGTAGCCAGGAATCCTAGCGCCCCCCACCGGCAGCAGGCGGCACCAGCAACATCTGCTGACATCTTGCGGCCAGGCCGTGTGAAAAATCAACGCCTTTGGCAGCCGCCGCAGAAATAGGTGGCGCGCTGGCCCTGCACGATGCGCCGCACCGTGCCGCCGCAGCGTGCACAGTCCAGGCCCTCGCGGCCGTAGACCAGGGCCTCGTTCTGGAAGGCGCCGCTCATGCCATGGGCATCGCGAAAGTCGCGCAGCGTCGATCCACCCAGCTCGATCGCCCGCGCCAGCGTCAAGCGCAGCGCCGTCAGTAGCTGCTCGGTGCGGGGTTTGCTGAGCTTGTCGCTGCGCAAACGCGGGTCAATGCCGGCCCGGTGCAGCGCCTCGCTGGCGTAGATATTGCCCGCGCCCACCACGATCTCGCCGCCCAGCAGGGCTGCCTTGAGCGGCACCCGGCGGGCCTGGAAGGCTGCATGCAGGCCCAATGCGGTCAAGCCGGGGTCAAAGGGCTCGGCGCCCAAGCGGGACAGCAGCCGGGCCGCCGGGTCCTGGCCCAGCGCCGGTGACCAGACCACCGCGCCAAAGCGGCGTGGGTCGGTCAGTCGCAGCAGGCCGCGGTCGGTGGCCAGATCGAAATGGTCGTGCGGCCCGGGGGCCGGTGCATCGTCGCTGAGCTTGAGCGAGCCCGACATGCCCAGGTGCAGCAGCAGGCCGCCGCCCCCGTCGGCCTGGCCTGGCGCCGGTTGCAGCGGCATCCAGAGGTATTTGCCGCGCCGCAGCAAGCTGCCGATGCGGCGCCCGACCAGGGCCTGCGGCGTGCAGCCCAGCGGCCAGCGCAGGGGTTTGCCCAGGCGCACCGCCTGCACCCGGCCACCGGCCAGGCGCTCGACCAGGCTGGCACGGGTGACTTCGACTTCGGGCAATTCAGGCATCGGAGGGAATTATGGCGGCCGCCTAGAATCCATCCGGCTGCCCCGGCGCGATCCCTGGGTCCCCAGGAAAACCCGGCCGCGGCCTGGCACAGGGCGTATGTGTCTTCAGGAGCCTCCATGACCGGCCTCGCAGCCCGCCCCCGCCGTCCCCGCCGCGCCCGCTCGATCTGGGCCCGATCCGCGCTGCTGTTGAGCGCCCTGGTCGGCTCGATGGCCAGCGCCCAGCCGGCCCCTCCTGCACAGCCTCCACAGCCTCCACAGCCTCCACAGCTGGCCGAGCCGCCCGCCGCAGCGGTGCAGAACTCGGCGCTGGATTCGCTGCTGTTCTACCAGCTGCTGATCGGCGAGCTGGAGCTTAACGCCGGCCGCGCCGGCAATGCCTTTGGCGTGATGCTGGACGCGGCCCGCCGCAATGGCGACGAGGCCCTGTTCCAGCGCGCCGTCGAGATCGCCTTGCAAGCGCGCGCCGGGGACCAGGCGCTGGAGGCTGCCCGGGCCTGGCGCAGCGCCAAGCCGGCCTCGCTGGCGCCGCTGCGCTACCTGACGCAGATCCTGCTGGCGCTCAACCGCATCGACGAAGTGGCCGATCCGATGGCCGCCTGGCTGGCGGCGATGCCCACCATGGAGCGCCCGGGCTTGCTGGCCAGCCTGCCGCGCATGCTGCAAAGCCAGACTGACCGCCAGCGTGCGCTGGCGCTGGTCGAGAAAGTGGTGCTGCCCTATCTGGACGGCCCCGGCACGGCGGTGGCCAGCCGGGTCAGCCTGGGCCGGGCCCACCTGGCTGCCGGCAACCAGGCGCAGGCGCTGGGCCTGGTCAAGGCCGCGCAGGCCGCTGACGGCGCGGCGCCCGGGCCGGTGATGCTGGCGCTGGAGATGCTGCCCGGCACCGAGGCCGCCGAGCCCGTGGTCCTGGCCTATCTGGCCCGCACTGACGCCGAGCCGGCCTTGCGCCTGGCCTATGTGCGCATGCTGGCCCAGTCACAGCGCTTTGCCGATGCCACCCGTCAGCTGGAGCGCCTGACCCAGGAGCGGCCCACGCTGCCCCAGCCCTGGCTCACGCTGGGCGCCTTGCGGCTGGATCTCAAGCAGACCCGCGAGGCCGAGGTGGCGCTGCTGAAGTTCGTCGAGCTGGCCCAGGCGGCGCCGGCGCCGGCAGCCGCCTCAGACCCAGCGTCGGGCGCCGCGCCGCATGAGGGCGACGACGACGAAGAAGCCGCCAACGGCGAGCCCGCAGGCGCCGGCAACGACTTGACCCAGGCCTGGCTGCTGCTGGCCCAGGTGGCCGAGCAGCGCGGTGATGCCAAGGCCGCCGAGGCCTACCTGGCCAAGGTCGACAGCCCGCAGCGCGCGCTGGAGGTGCAGACCCGGCGGGCGTCACTGCTGGCACGCCAGGGCAAGCTCAAAGAGGCCAGGGCGCTGATCCAGGCGGTGCCCGAGCGCACCGGTGACGATGCCCGCGCCAAGCTGGTGGCCGAGGCTCAACTGCTGCGCGACAACAAGCGTTGGCCCGAAGCGGCCGAGGTGCTGAGCGCGGCCAGCCAGCGCTTCAGCGACGATGTCGATCTGGTCTACGAACACGCGATGGTCGAGGAAAAGCTTGAACACTGGGTGCCGATGGAGCAATTGCTGCGCCGCGTGATCGAGATGAAGCCCGAGCATCCGCATGCCCACAACGCGCTGGGCTATTCACTGGCTGATCGCGGTGTGCGCCTGCCCGAGGCCCGCGACCTGGTGCAGCGTGCGCTGCAACTGTCGCCCGGCGATCCCTTCATCACCGACAGCCTGGGCTGGGTGGAGTTCCGCCTGGGAAACGCTGATGAGGCGCTGCGCCTGCTGCGCCAGGCCCATGCGGCGCGCCCGGACACCGAGATCGGCGCCCACCTGGGCGAGGTGCTGTGGGCCACCGGCCACCGCGACGAGGCCCGCAGCATCTGGCAGGACGCGCGCGGCCGCGATGCCGCCAACGAGGTGCTGCGCGAAACCCTGGTGCGGTTGAAGGTCGATCTTTGA
>JANLZT010000770.1:0-7016 GCA_031366465.1 Betaproteobacteria bacterium
CCAAGGCCCAGCCCGGGCTGCCATGGGCCAGCGCATGCTGGTCGCGTTCATGCTGCACCCAGACCACCGGCACGCCGGCCGCGCGGGCACGGGCGGTGAGATCGTTGATGCGGGCCAGCACCGCGTCCGCCTCAAAGGGCCGGGGCAGCGGGTTGAACAGCGCGGTCTGCACATCGATCACGATCAGCGCGGTGGGGGTCATGGTGGGCGTCGGGTGGGGTGATGGGTGAGTTGACAAGTGGGGCGACAGCGATCCGGGATAGGCCCAGGCCAGGGCGTCATCGCTTGCGGGCCTTGCCGCCCGCTTTACTCCCAGCCTTGGCCGATAGATGTTTCGATGCCTTGCCGGCGGATCGGCCTGCGGTGTGGCCAGCGACATGGCGGCTGGGCTGCTTGCCAGCGCGCCCGGCGGCTTTGACTGCGGACTTGCCTTTGGACTTGCCGATCAGCCGCGCGCCGGCCCTGCCACCACGCGCCGTCGCGGCTTGCGGCGCCGCCTTGTCGGCCAGCGCCTGGGCCGGCCTGTCCAGCGCCGCGCCGGCCTGTGGGCCGCCGCCCAGCCAGCCCTGGCAGGCCGCTTGCTGCAAGGCCTGGGGCCGCGCCTCTACCTGCAAGGGTGCGCCCATGGTCGGGTTGAAGCAGGGGCCCAGCGTGTCGGGGTAGACCCACACCGGCTCACCGCGCTCGACCACCCGCTGCAGTTCGCGCAGCGGCAGGTCGCCCAGCCGGGCGCGCAGCGCGGCCAGCAGCCGGTGGGTGGCCAGCGGGGCGCTGATCGGGCCTTCGCGCCGGGCCTGGGCCGGCGCCACCAGCAGGCGACGCATCAGGCTGTCCAGCCCGGGCTGGCCCTGGGCCCGCAACTGGCCATGCCATTGCAGGGCCAGCCACTCGCCGCGTGCGGCGGCGGCGTCCAGCGCGGCCGGGTCGGTGGCGGCCAGGCCGGCTGGGTTGCGACCGGCCCAGCGTTCGATCTGGTGGTTGTAGAGGCTGGCCAGGTCGGCGGCCGACCAGCGTTGGTCGCGCAGCAGGGCCTGGTGGGCCAGGAAATCGGCCACACCCTCGCTGAACCAGCGGCGCAGCGGCTCGTCGTCACGGCCGGCCTGCACCAGCGGGCCGAAGCGGTCCAGCAGCCACAAGCGGGCCAGCGCCTGGGTGACGGCGCCGTCCAGCGCGGCCTGGGTCGGCACCAGGCCGGCAGGGGCCTGCACCAGCCCGGTCTGGTACCAGGCGCTGCCCCAGGCCGCCTGGGGGCTGGCGGGAGGGCTGAGCGTGGCCGGGCCGGCCACTGGCAGCGCCCACAGCATCAGCGCCGGGCTGGGCTGGGTCTCGCCCCAGTGGCGCCGCTGTGCCGCCAGGGCCTGGCTGCCGGCTTGGGCCAGCGCCGGCAAGGCGATGCCCTGGGCCGGGCTGTCGGGCCTGGCCACGGTGAGCGACTGGCCCTCGACCGTCAGCGCCTGCAGTTGCCAGGCGCCGCCGGCATACAACGCCTGCTGGACCCGGCTGCGCAGGCCGCCGCCCGCCGCAGGCAACTGCCACAGCGCAGTGCTGCCCAGAGCGATGCCGTGGCTGCTGAGCCAGCGGCTGGGGCTGCCGTCGGCCGGCGCCGGCCCGGCCAAGCCGATGCAGGCCAGTGCAGGTGTGCGCTCGTCCAGATCGTCGGGCACCGGCAGCACGGCCTGGCCACTGAACAACCACCAGGGTTCTGCCGTGTTGCTGCCGGCCGGCAGGCGGTGGCGCCAGCGCAGTTGCACGCGCTCGCCGCTGGCATGGTCCACGCGGCGCAGCGTCGGGTCGTCTGGCACCGGCTGCAGCCGGGGGTTGGCCGGGTTCTCGGCGCTCTCGTCCACCGCTGCCCAGCCCGCCGGCAGGCGCAGGGTGCTGCGGGTGCGGCCGCCGGCATCGAAGCTCAGCGTCACGCGCAGCACCTGCGGCTGGGTATCGGGCAGCAACTCCACCTGCCAGGCCAGTGCGCACTCGGCCGGCAGTGAGGCTGGCCCGGGCGGCTGGTCTGCCGCAGCGCCAGCCGGGCCGGCCGCCCAGCTTGACGATGCAGCCAGCAGCGCCGCCGCCGCCGTTCTGGCCCAGCCGCGCGACGGCCGGTGCGGCGCTGGACGGACCGGGTCTACAGCGCGGCGCGGATCAGCGGGCATGGGATGCCGGTCAGAGCGCGCGGCCTTGAACCTGCGCGCCCTGCTTGAGCATTTCCAGCATCGCCCCCATGCGCTGGTGCAGCAGGTTCACTGCCTTGAGCGGGCGCACCATCACCTTGAAGTCGACGATGCGGCCGGCCTGGTTCCAGCGGATCAGGTCGATGCCGTTGATCTGGATGCCGTCAATCTCGGTGCTGAACTCCAGCAGCGCTTCGTGCTCGCCCACGATCTCGCGCTCATAGCGGAACTGGGCGTTGTTGAGCACCTGCATCGCCCCCATCAGGTATTGGAAGGTGACCGCCTTGCCGCGCTGCGGCGTGTGCACCACCGGTGAGTGGAAGACCACCGCCTCGTCGAGCAGCGCCGACAGCGCGGCCGGGTCGCGTGATCGCACCACCTGGTGCCAGGCGGCCAGGGCGGCGGGCGGCGTGGACGGCGGCAGGGTGGGCTCGGGCATGGGCGGGTCTCCGGCAGGTGGCGATGCCGCGCAGTGTGCCCTGGAGGGGGCCGAGCCCGTCCTCATGCCCCCCCATCCTCACCCCTTGCCCATGGGCCACCCGCTGCCTATGCTTGCGGTCCCCAACCATCTGGAGCAAACCACCATGGCCGCCACCCCCAGCCCCTTTGTCTGGTACGAGTTGATGACCACCGACCCAGCCGCCGCCAAGGCCTTCTACAGCCAGGTGGTCGGCTGGCAGGCCACCGCGTCCAGCATGCCCGGCATGGACTACACCCTGCTGTCGGCCGGCCCGCACCAAGTGGGCGGCCTGATGGCCTTGCCGCCCGAGGCCAGCGCCGCCGGCATGCCGCCGGCCTGGTCGGGCTATGTGTCGGTGGACGATGTGGACGCCAAGGCCAGTGCGCTGCAGCAAGCCGGTGGCACGCTGCTGCGCCCGCCAGCCGATATCCCCGGCGTCGGCCGCTTTGCGGTGGTGGCCGATCCGCATGGTGCGGCCTTCTGTCTGTACCGTGACAACGACCAAAGCCCGGCCACACCGCCCGCGCCCGGCACCCCTGGCACCGTCGGCTGGCATGAGCTGATGGCCGGCGCGCTCGACCCGGCCTGGGCCTTCTACAGCCAGCTGTTCGGCTGGACCAAGACCGACGCCATGGACATGGGGCCGATGGGCACCTACCAGCTGTTTGCCACCGGCGGCGATGCGGTCGGCGGCATGATGACCAAGCCCCCCGAGATGCCGGTGGCCGCCTGGCTGTACTACATCAATGTGGACGCCATTGATGCCGCCGTCGGCCGCATCCAGGCGGCCGGCGGCAAGGTGATGAACGGCCCGATGGAGGTGCCCGGCAGCAGCTGGATCGTGCAGGCCATGGACCCCCAGGGCGCGATGTTTGCGCTGGTGGCGCCCAAGCGCTGAGCCTGCTTCCCGTCTATCAGGCCATCACCTGCAAAATAGTCGCGACTTTTTGCCAGCATATGGCAATATGGTCGCATGCATCGCTACCTGGATGACCGGATTCAGGCCGATCTGGCGCGCAAGCTGGTGGTCGTCACCGGCCCGCGCCAGGTCGGCAAGACCACCCTGGCGCGCCAGTTGATGGCGGGGCTTGAGCCCGCGCAATACCTGAACTGGGATGTGGCCGCCGACCGGGCGGTGTTGCAGCGCCAAAGCTGGCTGCCGCGCAGCCGGCTGCTGGTGATGGACGAGATCCACAAGATGCCGGGCTGGAAGGCCTGGCTCAAGGGGGTGGTGGACGGCCGCGCGCCGCAGCAGGCGCTGCTGGTGACCGGCAGCGCGCGGATGGAAACCTTCCGCCAGAGCGGTGAGTCATTGGCCGGGCGCTACTTTGCCTACCGCCTGCACCCGATCTCGGTGCGCGAATGGTGCGAGCAGCAGCAGGCCCAGCCCGACGACGCGCTGGATCACTTGCTGGCGCGCGGCGGCTTCCCTGAGCCCTGCCTGGCCGACGACGCCGTGCAGGCCGACCGTTGGCGCCAGCAATACATCACCGACCTGGTGCGGGAAGACGTGCTGGAGTTCTCCCGGCTGCAGGAGATCGGCACCATGCGGCTGTTTGTCGACCTGCTGCGCGAGCGCGTGGGCTCACCGCTGTCGCTGGCGTCGATTGCCCGCGACCTGGCGGTGTCGCCCACCACGCTCAAGCGCTACCTCGACATCCTGCAGGCGCTGTTCATCGTCTTCACGGTGCAGCCCTGGCACCACAACATCGCGCGCGCCATCCTGCAGTCGCCCAAGGTCTATTTCTATGACATCGGCCTGGTGCGCGGTGATGACGGCCTCCGGCTGGAGAACGCAGTGGCCGCGATGCTGCTCAAGCAGGTGCAGTTCCAGGCCGATGCCCTGGGCCAGCAAACCGGCTTGCACTATGTGCGCACCAAGGACGGCGCCGAGGTCGACTTTGCGCTGTCACGCGATGGTGCGTTGACCCATTTGATCGAGTGCAAGCTGGGTGACGACAAGCCGCACCGTGCGCTGCTGCGCTTTGCCGGGGAGTTCCCGAGCGTGCAGGCGGTGCAGTTGGTGCGCCATTTGCGGCAGGAGCAGGAGGTTGATGGGCTGCGCATCACGGCGGCGGCGCCTTGGTTGGCGGGCTTGGCGGCTTGAGGGTGGGTGGATTGCTCCGGGGCATCCTGGGCTATCGCCTTCAGGTCGGAACGGCAGGCCAAAGCGACTGCCAAGGAGTGCTTGGCGGCGGCCCTGCGGCTGCCGGACAATTGGCGACGTCTGGGCTTGGCAGCGGACTTGCAACGCATTGGTCGTGCCGGCCATGTGGCGCCGCTGACCGCCACACTCAAAGAATTGACTGAGGCCCATTGATGCCCGCGCAGCCCTTGCCAGAAGCACCATTGACCGGCCCGGCAATCCCGCCATCCGGATCTAGCGGTGATCCGGTGATGCAGGAGCTGTGGTGCGTCAAGGATGAGCGCGCGGAGCGCTTTGCCGATGTCCGCGCGCTGGTGCAGCACCCGCTCGCCCGGTATCCGGGCCCATCATCCAAGCAGCCTTGAGTTCACATGCTGACCCTGTACTGTCGTTGGCGATCACCGCATGCTGCTGCCTCTGCAACATCACCTGGGATTCGGCTGCAAGGCGGGCATGGAAGTCGCCAAGCCTGTCGGTGCGCTCACAGCTGTCGCCGGCCGTGAATTTATCGGCCGACTGGTCGTCGATGGCGGTGTTCATAGGGATC
This sequence comes from Betaproteobacteria bacterium, assembly GCA_031366465.1. Taxonomy (GTDB): domain Bacteria; phylum Pseudomonadota; class Gammaproteobacteria; order Burkholderiales; family Burkholderiaceae_C; genus Pseudaquabacterium. The sequence goes on from JANLZT010000770.1 coordinate 5,322, forward strand.
GCCCGGATGGTGCGCGCCGGCCCGCTGATCGCCATGCTGATGCTGGTGGTCGGGTGGTGGCACGGGCCAAAGCCCGAGGCCCGCCAGACGTTACATTCCGGCACCAGGGAGAGGAGCAATGGACACTGATCAATTGCCGGCGTTTCAGGCACTGGTTCGAAAAGTACATGCGCAGCCAGGCTTGCTCGTGGCGCACCAGGCCATGCTTGAGAACGTCGTGATGGAAGAACGTGTCAGCCCGGACCGGCATGCGGCCTTTGCGGTGGCCCTGGGCACCGAATCTTGGCCAGATGTCGCGGCCTTCGCAATGGCACACAAGAACCGCTACCTGCGCGAACGCATTGACCTGGATCAGGGCGATGCCGGGGTGCCCGATACCTTCGAAGCGTCACTCAATGGCGGCAATTCCTGGCACGGCATCGAGGACAACCTGGCGCTGTATCGGGTGGAGGATGTGGGCTTCGCGCTCAGGGGCTCCGGTGTAGATGAGGCCGAATTCGAGCGTGCGGTTCTTCACCGTCACCAGGCGACGGCCAACGCAGCACAACGCGACACTGCAGATGATGTTCTGGCACGCGTGTGCGAGGGATGGAACCTCGGCCGGCATCAACGCCCTGCCTTCGCCACCACCGAGCCCGAGATCGAAGACTTGCTGGCCGACGCGGGCGCCAATTGGCCGCACGCCCTGCGAGACCACTTGGGCCTGGGCCACTTGAGCCCCGTTGGCGGCCGCGAGCCGATCAAAGTGCTGCTGATGCGTTACACCGTTAAAGAGGTAAACGACCAAGCCAAGCGTGCCGGCCACGGCGGGTTTTGCATCCCCACGGTGTTGGATGGGCCGTTGAACCCCTACTTCTTCCCGACCCCTGAGGCCGCAACTGCGGCGCCCAGTGCGCCGCAGCGCTGCGGCCGAGCGCTCAATCTGCGCTCGGCCAGCACGCAGGCGGACTACCGCATGGGGATGGAGCTGGTGCATTCCTATGTCAATTACCGCCCGGAACATGTGGTTCGTTGGGGCTTGATTTCTGAGCCACTGGCGGTAGATTTGCTGCTTTTGCGGCGCCTGCATCTGGATTGGCTGCGCCTGGACACCGAACGCGACGAATTTGGCTGCAACCTTGCCCATGTCTGACACCCCTGCCAGCGCCATCACGGCCGGCATGATCGACCCGTCGGCCGCCGCATGGCTGGCCCGCTTTGGCGACAACGCCGATGACGCGTTGAACGATCTTTTGCTGGGCCAGGTGTGGTTGGGCGGCTATGCCGCCGCCGAGGTACCGCAGGCCTTGCCACAGTTTTTCCCCACGGCGCAAGAAGAGCAGCTTGACAACGCGTTGCAGCGTTGGTTGGCGGTGCAACGGCGGCGCGATGCTTTGCCCGAGGGTGTGACGACCGTAGAGGTCGCGGGTCTTCTCGTCTTCCTTGGCGATGTCGAACGCCTTCTGCGCGGCGGGGCTGGTGACCATCTCGAACGCCTTGCGGGTGAAGGCGTCCAATCCGTCCATCAGGCCGGTCTGGTCGGCGTCGCGGCGGGCGGTGTCGATGGTTTCGAGCAGCTTCTTCCGCTTGTCGAGCCGGCCCATGCTGATGCCGTTGGGCAGCGTGAGGTTCTTCACCGAGAAACCCTTGTCGTTCGGATCGGAGCCGACGGAGAACGGGTTGTACGGCACGCCGAGATAGGCCGCGGCACTGCTG
>JANLZT010000771.1:0-3043 GCA_031366465.1 Betaproteobacteria bacterium
GTGGGTGAGTTTGTCTGCGGCGTGCGCTACCGGGCCTGGCTGCCGCCCACCGCGCTGCACCCCAGCATCGGCACCGACGTGCCGCTGGTCTTTGACCTGGTCGACCGCTGGATGAACCGATCCTTGGGCGGCTGCCAATACCATGTGGCGCACCCGGGCGGCTTGAGTTATGCCAGCTTCCCCATCAACGCTTTCGAGGCCGAGAGCCGGCGCCTGGCGCGCTTTTTCACCATCGGCCACACGCCGGGCCGGATGGTGGTGGGCGAAGCCAAGCGCAGCCTGGAGTTCCCGTTCACGCTCGATTTGCGCACGGCTTGAGCCCAGCCCGGCCACCCGACTGCAGGGGATGGCCCCACCCAGTGAGCCCCCACCGCCAAGGCATGATGGCGGCATGCAAAGCAGCTTGCTGACCGAGGACGACCTGCCAGACGCCGCCAGCCTGGCAGCGTCGGCCGCGCGCCGTGCCAGCCCCGGCCACTTTGACGAGTGGCGGGCGCTGACCGCCAGCCAGGGCGCGGCGGCCGCAGCCGCTGCCCCGGCCGCACCGGCGCCGCATTGGCAGCAGTTTTTCAACATCCTGGGCGCCAAGGGCCTGGCCGAGTTGGGCGCCAAGGCGCTGCGGGTGCAGCACCGGGTGCGCGAGGACGGTGCCACCTACAACGTCTACGCCGAGGGCGGCCCCGGCGCCCGGCCCTGGCCGCTGGAGCTGTTGCCGTTTGTGGTGCAGCCCACCGAATGGGCCGCCATCGAGCAGGGCGTGCTGCAGCGTGCGCGCCTGATGGCCGCCACGCTCACTGACATCTACGGCCCGCAGACCCTGCTGCGCGATGCGCTGCTGCCGGCATCGCTGGTGTTTGCCCACCCGCAATACCTGCGGCCGGCGCATGGCCTGTGGCCGGCCGGTGGCGCCGGTTTGTCGATTGCGGCGTTTGACCTGGCGCGCAAACCCGAGGGCGGCTTTTGCGTGTTGGCGCAGCGCCTGCAGGCGCCGTCGGGTCTGGGCTATCTGCTGGAGAACCGGCTGATCATCGGGCCCCAGTTCAATGAGCAATTCAGCGCACTGCGGGTGCAGCGCCTGGCCAGCGCCTTCCGCTCGCTGCTGGACGGCCTGATGCAGGCCAGCCCGGCGGGGGCCCGCAGCCGGGTGGTGCTGCTCACGCCGGGGCCTTTCAACGAGACCTATTTTGAGCAGGTTTTTCTGGCCCGCTACCTGGGGGTCACGCTGGTCGAGGGCAGTGACCTGACGGTCCGCGGCAAGAAGCTCTACCTCAAGACCCTGCGCGGCCTGGAGCAGGTGCATGTGCTGCTGCGCCGGGTGGATGACGAGTTTCTCGATCCGCTGGAGCTGCGCCCTGACTCGCAACTGGGCGTGCCCGGCCTGCTGCAGGCGCTGCGCGCGGGCGAGGTGGTGATGGCCAATGCGCCCGGCGCCGGGGTGTTGGAAAGCCCCGGCCTGACTGCCTTCTGGCCCGGCGTGGCCGAGCGCTTGCTGGGCCAGCGCCTGCTGCTGCCGGCATCCACCAGCTGGTGGTGCGGTGAATCCAGCGTCTGGGCCAGCCAGCGCGACAAGCTGGCCGATTTTGTGGTGGCGCCGACCTTCCCGGACAGCGGCTTTGGCCCCAGCGTGGCGGCCCAGTTGAGCGAGCCCGCGCTGGCCGCGCTGGCGTCCCGCATCGACGCCCAACCGGCGGCCTACACCCTGCAGCAGCGGGTGCGGCCCGGCGAGACCCCGGTCTGGCGCGACGGCCAGGTGCAATTGCGGTCGTCGGTGCTGCGGGTGTTTGCGCTGGCCGACGGCAGCGGCGGCTGGCGGGTGATGCCCGGCGCCTTGACGCGGGTGGCCGGCCACGCCGTGGGCCGGCCCGGCGCCAGCCACGACCCCTGGCTGAGCATGCAGCATGGCAGCGCCAGCGTCGACACCTGGGTCATCACCCGGGGCACGGTGGACCACAGCACCCTGCTGCCCAAGCCCCTGACCGCAGGCGACCTGCTCGATTCCCACCGCAGCGTCACCAGCCGCGCCGCCGAGAGCCTGTTCTGGGTCGGCCGCTACACCGAGCGCGCCGAAAACGCCGTCCGCCTGACCCGTTTGATCCTGGAGAGCCTGCACTTCGGCAGCCCGCTGGTGCTGCGCCTGCTGGGTGATCTGGCGGTCTTCCACGGCCTGGTGAGCGCGGCGGTGCCCGGGCCCTGGAAGTCACCCCGGGTCTTTGAGCGGGCGCTGCTGCAGGGCCTGCGCAGCGACAGCGATGCCACCGCTGCCAGCCACAGCCTGCGCAGCCTGCGCCAGTGCGCCCAGGCCCTGCGCGAGCGGCTGTCACCCGAGCATTGGCAGCTCATCAACGAGGTGGGTGACCATTTCGAGGCCCACCTGGCCGATGTGCTGGCCGAGGACGAGGGCCAGGCCGCCGACATGCTGGGTGTGCTGGCCCGCACCGCCACCCACCTGGCCGCCATCACCGGGGCCCAGACCGACCGCATGATCCGTGACGACGGCTGGCGCTTGCTCAGCGTGGGCCGCCAATTGGAGCGCCTGCAGATGCTGTCGCATGCGCTGGCGCTGGGCTTCGAGCACCGGGTGCACGAGACCGACGACGGCTTTTTGCTGCTGCTGGGGCTGTTCGACAGCGTGATCACCTACCGCGCGCGCTTCCAGGCCCGGCGTGAGGCGCTGCCCTTGCTGCACCTGCTGGTGATGGACACCGACAACCCGCGCTCGCTGGCCTGGGTGGCGCGCACCCTGCGCGACCGGCTGCGCAAGCTGGCCCGCCACGACGCAGCCTGGGCCGCCAGCGTCACCGCCGACCTGGCCATGCCCGAGGACTGGCCGCTGGCCGCCCTGGCCCAGGCCGACGGCCAGGGCCGGCATGCGGCGCTGATCCAGGCCCTGCAGCAATGCAGCGCCAGCGCCCGCAGCCTGTCCGACGAGATCGGCCGGCGCCTGTTTGCGCATGTTGAATCCCCCGACCGGACGGTCTGGCAATGAGCCCGGCCGAAGCGCTGCCGCAAGGGCAATCCCAGAGCCAGGGTCAAGGCCAGAGCC